>JBIIYT010000186.1:0-5263 GCA_044346675.1 Rhodoferax sp.
TGGCGACCCGCTGTCGCTGCCGTCACAGCGCGACACCTCACTGGTGGGCACCAAGATAGTGGCTACGGTGGAAGAAGAACTCATCCGCGTGCGCCACTCGGCAGAGCGGCTGTACGACCGCAGCGCCAACCGCTAGTTCGTGCGGCAAACTCAAGGCAGCGCCCGCTGGATGATGATTTTTTGCACATCGCTGGTGCCCTCATAAATTTGGCATACCCGCACATCGCGGTAAATGCGTTCCACCGGAAAATCACTCACATAGCCGTAGCCGCCTAGCGTTTGGATGGCGGCGCTGCACACGCGCTCGGCCATTTCGCTGGCAAAGAGTTTGGCCATGGCGGCCTCTTTCAAACACGGCCGGCCCGCATCGCGCAGCGCAGCGGCGTGCCAGATGAGCTGGCGCGCCGCCTCTAGCTGCGTAGCGCACTCGGCCAGCCTGAAGCCCACCGCTTGGTGGTTAAAAATGGCAGTACCAAAGCTCTGGCGCTCTTTGGCATAGGCCAGCGCCACATCCAACGCGCTACGCGCCATGCCCACACTTTGCGCGGCAATGCCAATGCGCCCACCCTCTAGCGCGCCCAGCGCAATTTTGTAGCCCTCGCCTTCAGCACCTATGCGGTTTTCTACCGGCACACGGCATTGGTCGAAGTTGATTTGTGCCGTGTCGCTGCTGTGCTGGCCCAGTTTGTCTTCCAGGCGGGCCACGTTGTAGCCGGGGCTACTGGTGGGCACGATGAAGGCGCTCATGCCCTTTTTGCCAGCGGCCTTGTCCGTCACCGCAATCACAATGGCCACATCGCCATACTTGCCGCTGGTGATGAACTGCTTGACGCCGTTAATCACATAGCTATCGCCCCGCTGCACCGCCGAGGTGGTGAGGGCCGACGCGTCAGACCCCACATGCGGCTCGGTCAAGCAAAAGGCACCCAACATCTGCCCCTGTGCCAGCGGGGTGAGCCATTGCTTTTTTTGGGCTGCATTGCCGTAGGCCATGAGGATGGCGTTCACCGGGCAATTGGTCACGCTAATGGCGGTGCTGGTGCCACCATCGCCCGCGGCTATTTCTTCCAGCACCAGTGCCAGGGTAACGTAGTTCAAGTTAGCCCCACCCCACTGCTCGGGCACACAAATGCCGTAGGCCCCCAGCGCAGCCAGCCCTTGGTGCGCGGCCTTGGGGAAGGTGTGCTCTTTGTCCCACTGGGCGGCGTGGGGCCACAACTGCTCTTGGGCAAAGGCCCGCACCGCGTCGCGGATCATTTCTTGGTCTTGGCTCAGTAGCATGGTGTGGCCTTCATCGGTCTACGGAGCTTTGCGTTGCCACACATCCAACAACTCGCTGGACGCTAGCGCGCGAATTCCGTTGTCGCGCAGTATCTCTTCGGTGGACTCCATGACCTTTTTATGCGGCAACACAATGCTCTCGCCCGAACGCTGGTCAAACTTGATCACCACAAATTCGTCCTTCATATCTCTTAAGACCTCCACCATATGCCGCAAACTGCGTATGGCAATGTTGTTGATGGAGTACACCACGGAGCCAAAACGCCCGTCGTAGCCCGAGAGCAGTCGATGCGGAAAGAACGGGGCGCTGACCACTACCAAGTCTTCGCGATCGGCGTCTGGCTCTTCACCAATGCGCGTGACCAAGGGATGCGCATTAAACGCCAAGGCATTGAGCGAGTTGGCGTTGTTGCTAAAGTACGAACGAAACTCCACAGTGGCCCGAGAGAAAACGATAGGCCCATAGACAAAGTATTCCGGATACGTGCCGTTGAGCGAGCCCACCAAGCGCGGCCGATTCGGCGTCACGGGCACGTCAACCTTCATGGTTTTGCCCGCGCGCACGATGGTAAGCGGCAACTTGCCACCTTTGGAGACCTGCTGCACTTTGTATTGAAAGCGCACATTGATGTCATCGGTCAAACGCACCAAGCCTTGGTTGTCGATCGGATAGTTGCCGATGTGAGTGATCAGGTCCCACTCTTTCAGTGGGTAGTTAGCGTCACTCACCGCAGGGCGCTGCACCACCAGGCCTCTGGCGGACTTATCTAGTTTGAGGTAGCTGCGCAAAGCAGCGTTTTCTAGACTTTGCAAGTCGTCAAACATGGCGGGTTTGCCGTCGTACGACCCATCGGCAATGTCGCGCAAAAACAGCTCTACCTCTTCGTTGGGAATGATGTAGCCAATGTTTTGGGCGCTGAGTACGCCTGCAAAGGCCACCCCAATCATCTTGTCACCCACAAACACCGGCCCACCACTGTTGCCGGGGTTGATGCCTGCATCGATCTGAATACGTAAGCCCTCGGTGGGGTAGTTGTACTGCACATACTCAATGCGGGACACGATGCCCTTGGTAATGGACAGGGATCTGCCACCCAGCGGATAGCCATAAGCCAGCACGGCATCCTTCACCTCGGGCAACACGCTGGCACGCAGGGGCGCCGAACGGGTGGTGAAAAACGACGGGTCTTCCAGCTCCAGCACGGCCAGATCGATCCCCCGGCCAATGGCCACCAGCTTGGCTGGAAGGCGGTCGCCACCCTCTTTGGCTTGTATTTCTATCTTGCTGCCGTAGTTCACCACATGGGCGTTGGTGAGAATGCGGTTACCTTCAATCACTACCCCCGACCCAGTGGCCTCCACCGGGGCAGACTTGTTCCAAGGGCGGTACACATCGGGCTGGCGTACCGTGGTAAAAATCTTAACGACCGAGCGCTCGATCTGCGCAGCGCGTGCCGGCGCAATAGGCGCTTGCGCATGGGCCACAGTGCCACAAGCCCACAGCACGCACACAAAAATGCCTCGGCACCATGGCCCAACAGTGGGGTAATTCATAAGATCAGTATTCCTATTGGGAGATGTAAACAGGCTAATCGTATGCGACCTGCGCTGTCTTGGGCTGCAGCCACTCCAGTTACAGCATCTCTAGGGCCACGGCAGTCGCCTCACCCCCGCCAATGCACAGCGTAGCCACGCCGCGCTTGAGCCTCCGAGCCTGCAAGGCGTTTATCAGCGTCACCATGATGCGCGCGCCGCTGGCACCTATGGGGTGGCCCAGCGCACAAGCGCCGCCGTTCACGTTCAGCTTGTCGTGGGGAATATTGAGCTCGTGCATCAGCGCCATGGGCACCACGGCAAAGGCTTCGTTCACTTCCCACAAGTCCACATCGCCCACACTCCAGCCCGTCTTTGCCAGCAGCTTTTGCACCGCACCCACGGGGGCGGTGGCAAACCAGTTGGGCTCTTGCGCGTGCACCGTGTGGGCCACTAGGCGCGCCAGCGGCTTGGCGCCCAAGAGAACTGCGGTGGATGCGCGCATCATTACCAAAGCCGCAGCACCATCGCTAATCGAGCTACTGCTGGCGGCGGTAATGGTGCCGTCTTTTTTGAACGCTGCTTTGAGTGTGGGAATTTTGTCGAGCTTGATGTTGCCGGGTGCTTCGTCCTCGCTCACCAGCACATCCCCGGCACGGGTCTTCACCGGTACCGGCGTTATCTCAGCCTCAAACGCTCCACTTTTAATAGCTGCCTGCGCACGCTGCACGCTGGTGGTGGCAAAGTGGTCTTGTTGCTCGCGGGTGAATCCATATTTGGCAGCGCAGTCTTCACCAAAGGTACCCATAGAGCGGCCTGGCTCATAGGCGTCTTCCAGGCCGTCTAGCATCATGTGGTCCATTACCCGGTCGTGCCCAATACGAATGCCGCTGCGGCCTTTGGGCAACAAGTGCGGCGCATTGGTCATGCTCTCCATGCCACCGGCCACCAGCACGTCGGCGCTGCCGGCCAGCAGCATGTCGTGCGCAAACATGGCCGCACGCATGCCCGAGCCGCACATTTTGGACAGCGTGACCGCGCCGGCGCTCTGGGGCAGGCCGCCCTTGAAAGCAGCTTGGCGGGCAGGTGCTTGGCCTTGGCCCGCCATCAGGCAATTGCCAAATATCACCTCGTTCACCAACTCCGGGCTCACCCCAGCGCGTTGCACTGCCGCCTGAATGGCCGCGCCGCCCAGGTCATGCGCGGCGAGGCTGGCAAAGTCGCCCTGAAACCCACCCATAGGCGTGCGGGCTGCGCCCACGATAACGATGTTTTCTGACATGGCTGGCTCCTGCGCGGCTGATGCGGATAGGCGCTCCGCTTTAATTGACGTTTACGTAAACGTCAATTGTGCCAGAAGATGAACTGTGCCGTGGCTTCTGGTATGTTCCCTTCCCTATCCCAGAATCTTTCAAAACTTCCATTCAGGCCATGTCAAGCCGATCGCCAACATCTCCCCCAAGCGCCGACCGCAGCGCAGCCGTCCACTCGGCGCGCCTGGCGCGCTCGTTAATCGGGAAGACGGTGGCGTTTTTCGTGGCCAATCAGGCCGCCAACCTGAGCAAGGTGCGCGATCGCCTGCTGGAACAGCTAGATACCGGCTTGCCGGTAGTGCGGGCGCAAAACATGCGCTCGGCGTACACCATTTTGGGCAAACATTCGGATGTGTTTTTTCGGGCTTTTGAGAACGCCTTGCAAGCAGCGCTGGAAGAAGAGTTTGGTGAGGCCCTCCCGCATTTCCCCAACTCTGGTTTTCACAAGCCGGCATCTCCGTCCACTTTGGAGGGCATGTCTCTGTCATTGATTGACCTCAGTGAGGTTGAACGCGTCATGCTCGTAGACCGGGTAGCCCAGCGTTTTACGGCGCATTACGACCTGGCCCTGCACAGCCTGACCCAGCGTCTTGGCGTGCTGTTTGCACAAGAGAGTTTGGCCTTGTCGGGCAACCCTTTGCGCCCTGAGCTATTTGTTCGTGCGTTTATCAAAGCGTGGGAGAAGTGCGACTTCGATGACCAGGCCACCGATGAGCTTGCGCTCTCTTTGGTGCCCACCAGCTTTATTGACCTGGCACCCTTGTACGCGGACTTGAACGCAACCCTAGAGCATGGGGGTGTTCAGGCGCAAACGTCCTACCGCATTCGCAAGTCGGTGGGCGGGAGTTCCAACATGGCGCCACTGGGCGCGGACTCCGCACCGGCACCTTTAACGCAAAGCGGCCAGTCAAACTTTGGAGCACTGCAAACCGGTACAAACTCCGACCGCGCGAGTGCCGACCAAGACACGTCTGCATGGAGCAGTTTGGCACCTGTTGGGCGCCAAGTAGTAGCGCAGACCCGCCAGTTTTTGCGCCGCTTGGGGTTCGGCGCACAAGGCGCACATAGCGCGCAAGGGGCACAAGAGGGTTCCATGGAAAGCGCTGCCGCCAGCGCCGCTAGGCAAGCCCGACAAG
>JBIIYT010000187.1:0-5257 GCA_044346675.1 Rhodoferax sp.
GGCAAACCCTACAAAGACCAAATCGCCTACGTGACCGACCGCCCTGGCCACGACCGCCGCTACGCCATTGATGCGCGCAAGCTCGAACAGCAGCTGGGCTGGAAGCCCGCAGAAACTTTTGAGAGTGGCATCCGCAAAACCGTGCAGTGGTATCTGGACAACCCTACATGGGTGGCCAATGTGCAGAGCGGTGCCTACAAAGACTGGGTGGCCCAGCACTACGGTGAGGCCAACAAGGCAGAGACTACCGCAACAACCGCAAGCGCCGCATGAAAATATTGCTGCTCGGCTGCAATGGCCAAGTAGGCTGGGAGCTTCAGCGCAGCCTCTCGCTACTGGGCGACGTGGTGGCACTGGAGTCTGATGCCACGCGCAACCCAGATGGCTTGTGTGCGGACTTCACTAACTTGGCGGGCTTGGCCAACACCGTGCGCAAAGTGCAACCCGCACTCATCGTCAACGCGGCAGCCCATACCGCCGTAGATAAAGCGGAGAGCGAGCCGGATATTGCAAGGCTTATTAATGCGCAAGCCCCCGGAGTACTTGCGCAAGAAGCTGCTCAATTAGGCGCGTGGCTGGTGCACTTCAGCACCGACTATGTGTTTGACGGCAGTGGCAACCAGCCTTGGGTAGAGGACGATGCCACAGGCCCTTTGAGCGTGTATGGCCGCACCAAGTTGGAGGGTGAACAACTGGTAGCCACCAACCCCAAGCACCTCATATTTAGAACGAGTTGGGTCTACGGCGCAAGTGGCGTCAACTTTGCCAAAACCATGTTGCGCTTGGCAGCCGAGCGCGACACACTGAACGTGATAGACGACCAAGTGGGTGCACCCACATCGGCCGAACTACTGGCCGACGTGACCGCCCATGCCGTGCACACTGCCTTCCAAAAACCGGAAGTGGCGGGCCTGTACCACTGCGCTGCGGCGGGAGAGACAAGCTGGCATGGTTATGCCCGCTTTGTATTGGCTCAAGCCCAAGCGCTGGGGCACACCGTCAAAGCGGGGCCAGAGCAGGTGAATGCCATCCCCACTACCAGCTACCCCACCCCAGCGCAGCGCCCGCTGAACTCACGCCTGAACACCAACAAACTGCAGGCCACGTTTGGCTTGAAACTACCGCCATGGCAACACGGTGTAGCGCGCATGCTGACTGAGATCACAGGAAGGAAATGAAATGACCACAACCCCATCTGTCTCTGGCACCACTGTCCAACGCAAAGGCATCATCCTGGCTGGTGGCTCTGGCACCCGCCTGTACCCGGCCACCCAGGTCGTGAGCAAGCAGTTGCTCCCCATTTACGACAAGCCCATGATCTATTACCCCTTAAGCGTTTTGCTTTTGGCGGGTATTCGCGAAGTGCTGGTCATCTCTACCCCTCAAGACACCCCACGCTTTGAGCAGCTGCTTGGCGATGGCAGCCAGTGGGGCATGCAAATTAGCTACGAAGTGCAGCCCTCGCCCGACGGGCTCGCACAAGCCTTTTTGATTGGTGAAAAGTTTTTAAACGGCGCACCCAGCGCACTGGTCTTGGGCGACAACATTTTTTATGGCCACGACCTAGCGGGCCTGCTGGAAAAGGCCAACCAACAAACCCACGGTGCCAGCGTGTTTGCCTACGCAGTGCAAGATCCAGAGCGCTATGGTGTAGTGGAGTTTGATGACCATGGCCACGCTGTGAGCTTGGAAGAAAAGCCCCTAACGCCCAAATCGCGCTACGCCGTAACAGGCCTGTATTTTTATGACAACCAGGTCGTAGAGCTGGCCAAAAAAGTAAAGCCTTCGGCCCGTGGCGAGCTAGAGATAACTGATCTGAACCGTCTCTACCTAGAGCAAGGTACGCTGGACGTGCAAACCATGGGCCGGGGCTATGCGTGGTTGGACACCGGAACGCACGAGTCCATGCTGGAGGCCAGCCAATTCATCTACACCATTGAAAACCGCCAAGGCCTCAAGGTAGCGGCCCCCGAAGAAATTGTGTGGCGCCACGGCTGGATTGACGATGCCCAGTTAGAAAAGCTTGCCAAGCCCTTGGCCAAGTCAGGTTACGGCCAGTACCTGCTGCGTTTGCTCAAAGAAAAGGTGTATTGATGAAAGTCACCCCCTGCGCTATTGCCGATGTGCTGCTGATCGAGCCACGCGTGTTTGGCGATGCGCGCGGCTTTTTTTATGAAAGTTTTAACCAGCGCGCGTTTGCCGAAGCTACGGGGGTAACACTTCCCTTTGTGCAAGACAACCATTCCAAGTCCGCCCAAGGTGTGCTGCGCGGCCTGCACTATCAAGTGGAACGGCCCCAAGGCAAGCTGGTGCGCGTAGTGGCGGGCGAAGTATTTGACGTAGCGGTAGATATTCGCCCCGACTCACCCACCTACGGCCAGTGGGTAGGGCAAATTTTGTCGGCGTCTAATTACCGCCAGCTGTGGGTGCCGCCAGGGTTGGCGCATGGCTTTGTGGTGCTATCTGAAACCGCCGAGTTTTTGTACAAAACCACCGACTACTACGCACCCGAGCACGAGCGCTGCATTGCCTGGAACGACCCCACACTGGCCATCGCCTGGCCCGACCTAGGCAGTGCGCCCAAGCTCTCGGCCAAAGACATGGCGGGCGTGGCCTTTAAGTCGCTTTAAGGCGCTCCTTACCCGGCTTTCAACAGCTGCTCTAAGTGCGCGCGACCACTCGGGTTGGCCATCAGGATTAAGGTAGATCCACCTTGGATGAGATGATCGTCCGCAGGATGAAACAGCCACTTGCCTCCCTCTTGATCCCCCTCGTGCGTGGCCATCAAAATATAGTCGCGCGACTTGGGCACCAACTCCCCCAAGGGGGTGGGCGGACAGTTCACAGGCACTAACACTTCTTCTACCCGCAGGCCCTCTTCACTGCGCAACATCTGGTCCATAAAGTTCACCACATGCGGGCGCACCATGGCCGATGCAATGCGCATACCGCCGGTGAAGTCGGGCGACACAATTTCATCGGCCCCGGCCTTGCGTGCTTTCTTAGCGTTGCGTATGTCATGCAAACGCGCTACCACGCGGGCTTTGGGGTTGAGCAACTTCACGGACAAAGACACCATCAGGTTGTGGCTGTCATCCCCCGTGACCGCAAACACACCAGCGGCACTCATTACCCCGGCTGTGCGCAGGGCATCATCATCGGCAGCGTCTTCATGCAGATACAGGGCGCTGGGGTGGTGCTCTAACCACTGGTCTAGGGTGGTGCGGTCTTTCTCTACAACAACGATAGAGCGCTGGGTTTTGATCAGCTCGTGCGCTACGTTAGAACCCACTCGGCCGATACCGCACACAATGTAGTGCCCTGTTAACTTGGCAATGGCTTTTTCCATGCGTTTCCTCCTGAAAGCAGCGTTGAGATCAGATTCCAGCAGCAAGGCCACAAAGGTGGAAAACAAATAGCTCATACTGCCAATACCCACAATGGCGATGCCCACCGTAAACAAGCGCCCCATAGGGTGGTTGCTCAAATCTACCGTCTCACCAAAGCCAATGGTGGCCACGGTGATAAACGTCATGTAGAAGCTATCAATCCAGCTGGCGTGGGGGTAGCCAATGTATTTGTAGCCCACGGTTCCCACCACATGCACCAAGGCCAGCAAGGCCAAGCCATACATCAGTCCGGCGAAGTGCGCGCCCTGAAAAATCTTGCTCACACACAGCCCTCCCTGTACCGGTTGATGAATGGTTAAACAAATACTGCATCCACAATGCAAGGCAATCAATTGACTACCCTAGGCGGGTATTCACTCCATCAGTGACATTGCCCTGCGCATGGTGAACAATATACGGGTTGGCGGCTATGGCGCTGCCATCTTTTTTTCAACAAGGAATGCTCCATGTCAAATCGTCGCGAATTTATTGTTCAGTTTTCCGTAGGCGCAAGCGCCTTGGCTGGTGCCCAGGCTTTCGCAGCAGCGCCTATGGTGGCCGAGACCGATGCCCAGGCCACAGCGCTTGGCTACAAGGCTGACGGCACCAAGACCGATAAGGCTAAGTTCCCTAAATACGCTGCCGGCCAGACCTGCGGCAATTGCGCGCTGTTCCAAGGCAAAGCCAGCGACGCTGCAGGCGGATGCCCCCTATTTGCGGGCAAGCAAGTGGCGGGCAAAGGCTGGTGCAGCGCTTGGGTCAAAAAGGCCTAGATCGCACACTTTCGGCAAGGCAAGGCACTGCAAGCGCCTTGCCTATCCAGCCTCCGTGGTAGCATCCACCACGTTTTTCAACCAGCCTCTGGACATACACCATGAACCGCTGCCTCTCCCTCCTCACACCGCGCCACTCGGCTTGGCGTATTGGCCTGATAGCCACGCTGCTGTGCCTGTGCACAGTCACCTTCGCGCAAGAAAAAGTGCGCCCATTTCCACCCAAAGCCCAGCGGGGTGAAATGCAGATGACCAACCCACCCGACATGCTTATTGACGGCAAGCCAGAGCGCTTGTCGCCAGGTGCGCGCATTCGGGGCACCAACAATATGGTGGTGATGTCGGGCGCCATCATTGGCCCTACGTTTACCATCAACTACGTGCGCGAGTCGCATGGCCTTATCCACGAAGTGTGGATTCTGAACGCCACAGAGGCACAAACTCCGCTGCCTGCGCCTTAGGCTGCCAGCAGCCACGGGCGCTGTTCGCGTGCTAAGTTTTAAAGTGTTTTCAGCCTCTAGCGCCAGCAATACCCGCACAAGAAGCTACCAATTCCATAGCATTAAAAGCATCCCCATGTCTAAAAAAGTCTTTATCAAAACCTTTGGCTGCCAGATGAACGAGTACGACTCGGACAAGATGACCGACGTGCTGCGCGCCGCCCAAGGCTACGAGCCCACGCAAAATGTGGACGAAGCGGATTTAATTTTGTTCAACACCTGCTCTGTGCGCGAAAAGGCACAAGAGAAAGTTTTCTCCGATTTGGGCCGCGTGAAACACCTCAAGAAAAAAGGCGTGCAAATTGGAGTGGGCGGCTGCGTGGCTAGCCAAGAGGGGGCAGCCATCATTGCCCGCGCACCCTATGTGGACGTGGTGTTTGGCCCGCAAACCCTGCACCGCCTGCCCGACATGCTGAACCAACGCGCACTACAAAACAAGCCGCAGGTGGACATCAGCTTCCCAGAGATTGAAAAGTTTGACCACCTGCCACCTGCCAAGGTAGACGGCGCATCTGCCTTTGTGAGCATCATGGAAGGCTGCTCCAAATACTGCAGCTACTGCGTGGTGCCCTACACCCGTGGCGAAGAAGTGAGC
>JBIIYT010000188.1:0-5252 GCA_044346675.1 Rhodoferax sp.
CCTACGCGCACGTTGTGGCCGATTTGAATCAGGTTATCAAGCTTTACGCCATCTTCAATCACCGTGTCTTGCAAAGCGCCACGGTCGATACAGGTGTTGGCCCCAATTTCTACATCGTTGCCAATGCGCACGCCGCCTAACTGCTCAATCTTCTCCCACGCGCCTGCGTTGGGAGCAAAGCCAAAGCCATCTGCACCTATAACAACGCCGGAATGCACTATGCAGCGCTCGCCAACAATGCAGTTTTCACCCACGGTGACACGTGATTTAAGCACGGCATTCGCCCCGATGTGCGCACCTTGTTCCAGCACACAAAGTGGGCCAATTGACGCCGATGGATGCACTACTGCAGTGGGGTGAACTACTGCAGTGGGGTGAATACCAACCGGACGAAGAGCCTCACTTTTGCGCTTCCATAACTGGGTAAGTCTGGCGAAATACAAATAGGGCTGGTCAGTCACGATACAGGCTCCACGGGCCTTTGCCAGCTCTTGCATGTCGGTGCCAACGATGACACAAGCAGCCTTGGAGGCAAGTAACTGCTGCTGGTACTTAGGGTGACTTAAAAAACTCAACTGACTTGACGATGCCATGTCTAGGGGAGCGATACCGGACACAAGTAAAGTGCCGTCTCCATACAACTCTCCGCCCAGCGACGCCACTACTGACGCCAAGTCCAATTCCATCGCTCGCTCGCAGTACCGTAAAACTTACTTACTGGCGTTGTTGAGGATTTTCAGAACTTTGTCGGTAATGTCATGCTTGGTGTTGCTATAGACCACCTCCTGAATGATCAGGTCGTATTTTTCGGCATCCGCCACCTGCCGGACTGCTTTGTTAGCCTTGTCTAAGACAGACTGTAACTCCTCGTTTCTCTTGCCATTGAGATCTTCTTGAAACTCGCGTTGCTTGCGTTGAAGCTCACGACTCTTTTGTTCAATGTCCTTTGCACGACTGATGCGCTGACTCTCAACCAAAGTGGGGGCATCACGTTCGAATTTTTCGCCCTCTGCTTTCAAAGACGTCTGCATATCAACCAAATCTCTTTGGCGCTTGGAAAATTCTTGCTCCAACTTAGCCTGTGCAGCTTTAGCGGGCGCAGACTCTGTCGTCACACGTTGCGTGTTGATGTACCCAATCTTGGATTCCTGCGCTAGGGTTGCAGTGGCAACAGAGGCCAATAGAAATGTGATCCAAAGGTTTTTCATAAATATTTTCATTAGAAAGAAGTCCCAATCTGGAATTGTATGCTTTGTAGCCTATCGCCTTCAAAGCTGGTAATCGGTTTGGCAAATGCTAAGCGTAAAGGACCTACGGGAGAAACCCAGCTGATGCCAATGCCATAGGAGCTGCGCAGATCGCCCAGCTTAATCGACTCCTCAGTAGCGAACACGCCACCTGCGTCGACAAATCCATACATGCGCAAGGTACGGTCATTACCGCCACCAGGCAATGGAGAAAGGACCTCTGCATTCAAGGTGAGCTTTTTTGCACCACCAGTTGCCGTGAGCCCCTGTAGCCGCTGCGTGCCCGTTGTCAAACTACCCTGCTCAAATCCACGCACCGAGCCCAAACCGCCGGAACTGAAGTTTTTGAAGACGGGATAGGACAAACCACTGGTAGCTACGCCACCCGCGAGTTCACTATTAAACGCAGCTGTGACCCTTCTGGATAAGGGGAAGAATTGCTGGTAGCCCAAAGTCGCACGCGCGTAACGCAACTCCCCCCCGACACTCCACTCACCAGACACGCGCATTACACGACCGGTACTAGGTATCAAATTACTGTCACGGGTATCGCGCGACCACCCCAAGGTCAAAGGCACGGCATTGCTTGTCAATCCATACTCATTAATGAACTCTTGGTAGACAGGGGGTAATAAAGTCCCCGGAACGATAGTGGTGCGATCGACACCACCGCCTATAAAAATAGTATTAGCGTCGCTCACAGGAATGCCATAACGCAAACCTGCCCCGGTTGTTTCAATAGAGTAGCTATCAATTTCGACGTACGGCTTGGAGGTTCTACGGTACAGATCTATCGTCCTTGATACACCGTCTTCAGTGATGTATGGATTGGTCGTACTGAAAACAAGCATCTGGTTAAACTTGCTGGTATTGAATTGCAGACCCAAAGAACTACCCGAGCCAAAGACATTGTCTTGGTTGAATCCAAAAGACACCCCTAGGCCGTCGCTAGACAAACCCGCCCCTAAGCTGACACTGCCCGTAGGACTCTCCACCACGGTCACGTTCAAATCCACTTGATCAGGAGACCCCGCAACCTCTTGAGTCTCCAAAGAAACATCTTTGAAATAGCCCAAGCGGTCGACCCTATTGCGAGACTGGCGAATTTTTTCTCCGTCGTACCAAGCCGATTCCAGCTGACGGAACTCTCGGCGAACCACCTCATCACGCGTACGATCGTTACCAGCCACATTAATACGACGCACATACACCCGACGTGAGGGGTCGGATTGCAATGTCAACTCCACCCGATTAGTGGCACGGTCTATGGTGGGAATTGCCTCTGAGCGCGCAAACGCAAAGCCAAAGTTACCAAAATAATCGGTGAATGCCTTGGTGGTTTGCGCCACTTGATCCGCGTTGTAGGGCTCTCCCGCTTGAATGGTGATGAGGGATTGGAACTCAGCCTCCTTACCAAGATAGTTGCCAGCGAGCACAATCTTCGAGACTACAAATTTCTCACCTTCGGTGATGTTGATGGTCACGGCAATTTCTTGCTTGTTGGGAGATATGGTCACCTGTGTGGAATCCACCTTGAACTCCAAATAGCCCCGCGCCAAATAGTAAGAGCGTAACGACTCGATATCTGCATTGAGCTTAGTGCGCGAGTATTGATTTGACTTGGTATACCAACTCAACCAAGTGCCGGTGTCCTGATCGAACAAGTCTTTCAGCTTGGACTCCGAAAACGCTTTATTGCCAACAATATTGATAGCAGTAATCTTGGCATTTTGACCTTCAGTCACCGCAAAACTCAGGTTCACTCGGTTGCGTTCAATTGGCGTCACGGTAGTGATGATTTCTGTGGAATACATGCTGCGGTTGATGTACTGGCGCTTCAACTCTTGCTCTGCCCGATCTACCAAGGCTTTGTCAAAAGGTCGGCCCTCAGCAAGCCCAATGTCACGCAAAGCCTTCACCAAAACGTCCTTCTCGAACTCCTTGGTTCCAGAAAATTCAACAAGTGAAATGGACGGCCGCTCCTCCACAATGACCACCAAAACGCCCGCGTTTGTCTCGATGCGGACATCTTTAAACAAACCCAGACCGAACAAGGAGCGAATAGAAGCAGCGGCCTTGTCGTCGGTATAGGTATCGCCCACACGGACAGGAATAGAGGCGAAGATGGTTCCCGCCTCTACACGTTGGAGCCCCTCAACCCGAATGTCAAGCACCGTAAATGGCTCCAAGGCCCACGCAGACTGCAAGGCCAAAAACAAGGCCGCAACGCTGCCAAAGCCGCGCATGATGAATTTATTGAATTGCATTGTTATGAACTAAATTGCGCTAAAAAATCTAGCATGGCAGAAAACCAATGCCCAAAAAAATGGGAGAAATCGTTGAATAGGGCAACCGACATCATTGCCAGCAAAATCACAAGCCCCAGCCTTTGCAGATGCTCTGCCCATCGTTCAGATACAGGCCTGCCAGTGAAAAACTCCCAAACATAATACATCAGATGTCCTCCATCCAATACCGGGATAGGAAGCAAGTTCAGCACGCCTAAGCTAATGCTAATGAGGGCCAGAAACACCACAAACGACGTCACCCCCATAGCCGCCGACTTGCCAGCGTAGTCTGCAATCATGATGGGGCCACTTAAATTTTTCAGTGACGCATCGCCAATCAAGATCTTGCCCATCATCTTCACGGTCAGCACGGACACCTCCCAGGTGCGCGTTAACGCTTGGGTAAAACCATCCCAAGGCCCATATCGGACCACCATTTTTGCGGGTGGCGCAGCAATCATGGCGCCAATCCGACCAATCAGGATCTCACCCTCTTGTTCCAGCTTGGGGGTAACTTTGATGGAGATCTGCTCTCCAGAACGCTCCACCAGCCAAGACTGCGATTTCGCTTGCCCAGACTGCCCAGCGCTACGAATAAGCTCAAACAGATGACCGGCATCCACCACCTCTGTCTGGTCTACGCGTAAAACCGCATCTCCCGTTCGCAAACCCGCCTGCTCGGCTGCACCACCAGATTTCAACTCCCCGATGCGAGCCGCCGAAAATGGTGCCACTACGCCGATGCTGCGAAACATCTGCGCGTCAGCAGTCTGGGCATCAATTGCTTGCATATTAAAGACAGCAAGTTGCACAGGCGTCGCATCCGAGCCTGCAGCCACGTTCGTATACTCCATCTGGACGTTGCGGTGCGCCAGTGCCCCGCGCATAAGCCACCAGCGTACGTCCTCAAACGAAACGACCGAATTCAATTCAGCGTCCGCAAAACCCACCCTGAGAACGCGCTCGCCCCCTACCAAACCAGCGGCCTCAGCCACAGAGCCTGGTACCGGCCTGCCCAACACGGCTTGGGCCTGTTCCACACCAGTCCAATTCACGCAGGAATACAAAACAATGGCTAACAACAAGTTGGCCACCGGGCCCGCCAACACAATGGCGGCTCTTACTTTTAAGGTTTGGGTATTGAAGGCAAGTGCCCGCTCGTGCGCCAACACAGGGCCTTCACGCTCGTCAAGCATCTTCACGTAGCCCCCCAATGGAAGCAAGCCCACCACATACTCGATGCCGGTTTTCTTAGACGTCCATCCTGTCACCCGCGGCCCAAAGCCAATGGCAAAACGCAGTACCTTGACACCACACGCGCGCGCCACACCGTAATGGCCAAGTTCATGGATCGCCACCAGCACGGCTATGGCCACAATAAAAGGGATCGGGTTCACGGGATGTGGCCTGTACTGGAACTAAATGGAAAAAGTCTGCATTGCGCTAGCCGCAGCGTAGCGTGCCTGCTCGTCCAAGGCCAAAAGGTCACCAAGCGAGCGTGGCGCCTGGGGTACCACGGCGTTGAGGGTCTCGGTGTTGACCTTGTGAATCGCGTCAAAGCGAATTTTTCCATCCAAAAATCCGGCCACGGCAACTTCATTGGCTGCGTTCAAGACAGCGGTTGTGCCAGGCGGTGCCGTCAAGACCTGCCAAGCCAAAGCAAGTCCAGGGAATCTTTTTTGATGATCACTCGAGTCCATGGACTCAAAACTTAACG
>JBIIYT010000189.1:0-5251 GCA_044346675.1 Rhodoferax sp.
TCACATCCTCAAAGTCTTGTTTGATGAAGGTGGGCAGCATAAAGCGGTCGTGCAGCTCGGTGCCCCAGCGGGTGGCGGGGGCTTTGAACGGCGTCTTCCAAAAACGCGCCACCAGTGCGCGCAGCAAGAGCTGCTGCACACTGCTCATGTGCGGGTGGGGCGGCATCTCAAACGCGCGTAGCTCCAAGAGGCCTAAGCGGCCTGTAGACGAGTCGGGCGAATACATCTTGTCGATAGAAAACTCGCTACGGTGGGTGTTGCCGGTAGCGTCTATCAAGATGTTGCGCAAAGACCTGTCTACCAACCACGGTGGCATGCTCTGGCCGTGTAGCTCGCGGTTTTTGTAGATTTGCTCAATAGCAATTTCTAGCTCGTAGAGCTGGTCGTTACGGGCCTCGTCCACACGCGGGGCTTGGCTGGTGGGGCCTACAAACATGCCGCTGAACAAATAGCTCAAAGACGGGTGGTTGTGCCAGTACAGCAGCAGGCTGGCCAGCAGCTCAGGCTTGCGCAGGAAGGGGCTGTCTGATGGGGTGGCACCACCAATCACAAAGTGGTTGCCGCCGCCCGTGCCGGTGTGGCGGCCGTCTTTCATAAACTTCTCGGCACTTAGCCTCGACTCGAACGCAGCGTTGTACAAAAACTCGGTGTTTTTGACCAACTCTTTCCAGTTGTTCACGGGGTGGATGTTCACCTCGATCACGCCGGGGTCGGGGGTGACTTGCAAGAGCTTCAAGCGCGGGTCGCGTGGGGGTGGGTAGCCCTCTATCACCAGTTTGACCTTCAGCTCTTTGGCCGTGGCTTCAATGGCGGCGAGCAGGTCTAGGTAGTCTTCTAGCTTTTCTAGTGGCGGCATGAAGATGTACAGCACGCCCGACTTCACTCCCACGGCCTCTGCCTTGGGGCCGTCGGCGCGGCGGGGGTCGCGCACTTCCACGCACAAGGCGGTGCGGGTAATCCAGTGGGCGGACTCGTTGCGCTTGGGTGCGCGGGTAAAGTCGGTAGGCTCGTTTTGCGCAGGGCTTTGGGCATGCGCGGCAGTACTGCCAGGGGCGGTCGCCGTGGTGGTGCTTTGCAGCTTGCGCGCCGCTTCTAGGCGAGACACTGCACTGTGCACGTAGGGCACGGCGCTGCTGGGGCTGGCGGTAAGACTGTTTGCGACTGACGCATAGGCAGAGGAAAGTGCAGAGGAGGGCGCAGCATAGCGCGCCGCCAGTGCATCGGCATTGGGCAAGTCGTCCCGCAGGGTGGATGGGTCTTGCTCTATCAAATACGGGTAGTCGCTCTTGCCCACCCAGGGCAGCGAGTCCAGCGGCAGGCGCAAGCCCATGGGCGAGTCGCCGGGCATGAGATACATGCGCTCATCGCGCAAGAACCACGAGCCCGTGGTCCACACCGGGCCGTTAATGCGGGGCCCCGTGCTGGGCTTGACTGGCAGCACATAGCCCACCACCGAGTCCAGCTTTTGCTCAAACACGCGGCGCAGCCGGGCGCGTTCCATCTCGTCGTCCAGCTTCGAGTTAAAGGGGTCCACATTGGTAGGCAAGCGGCGCTCGCGCCACAGGTAGTACCACGTGTCTTCATACGCGGCTTGCATGAATTGGCTGGTAATGCGCAGCTTGGCCGCCAGCGTTTGGGTGAAGCGCTTGGCGTCTTCACTGGTGTAGTGGGTGGGTATGCGTTCGTCCGCAAATAGGTCTGGGTTGTGCCACACGGGCTGGCCGTCGGTGCGCCAATAAATGTTGAGTGCCCAGCGTGGCAGTTGCTCGCCGGGGTACCACTTGCCCTGGCCAAAGTGCAGAAAACCGCCTTGGCCGTATTCTTTGCGCAGCTTGTGCACCAGCTCGGTGGCATAGCCGCGTTTGGTGGGGCCCAGGGCGTCGATGTTCCACTCGGGGGCGTCACGGTCGCTCACCGCTACAAAGGTGGGCTCGCCGCCCATGGTCAGGCGCACATCGCCTAGCAGCAGTTCTTTGTCTACCGCAGAGCCCAGTTGCATCACTGCGGCCCATTGTTCTTCGGTGTAGGGCTTGGTCACACGGGGGGACTCGTAAATACGCGTCACCTTCATGTGGTGCTCAAACTCCACCTCGCTCTTATCCACGCCGCCTTCAATGGGGGCCGCGCCCGATGGCTGTGGTGTGCAGGCCAGGGGGATGTGGCCTTCGCCCGCCAGCAAGCCGCTGGTGGCGTCTAGCCCCACCCAGCCCGCGCCGGGCAGGTACACCTCGCACCAAGCGTGCAGGTCGGTAAAGTCCACCTCGGTGCCGCTGGGGCCGTCTAGGCTTTTCACATCGGGTTTGAGCTGAATGAGGTAGCCCGACACAAAGCGCGCTGCCAAGCCGCAGTTGCGCAGCAGTTGCACCATGAGCCAAGCCGAGTCGCGGCAGGAGCCAGAGGCCAGCTTGAGCGTTTCTTCCGGGGTTTGCACACCGGGCTCCATGCGAATGGTGTAGTTAATGGCCTTGTGCACCAGCTGGTTCAGGTCCACCAAAAACAGCACGCTGCGGCGTTTGGTGCGGTCAATGGTGTCCAAAAAGCCCTTTACCAAGGGGGTGAGCGGCTCGGCGCTCAGGTAGGGGGCCAGCTCTTCTTTGAGCTCGGGTTTGTAGGTGAAGGGGAACTCTTCGGCCTCGGGCTCCAAAAAGAAGTCAAACGGGTTGTACACCGCCATCTCTACCACCAGGTCCACAGTGACCTTGAACACCGTGGTCTTCTTCTCAAACACCAGCCGCGCTTGGTAGTTGGCAAAGGGGTCTTGCTGCCAGTTGATGTAGTGGTCTACCGGGTCAACCTTCAGGGAGTACGAGATGATTTTGCTGCGGCAGTGCGGCGCGGGGCGCAGCCGAATGACCTGGGGGCCCAGGTTCACCGGGCGGTCATATTTGTAATGGGTAATGTGGTTTAGCGCAGCGTGGATAGTCATGGACAAGACTCAAAACAGATCACAAGAGATCAAAAAGGGGAAACAGGGGCAACGAAGTACCTAGGGACAGATAGTAGCAACATTGGGGAATGCTCTTGCAAGCAACTATCGCGCCGGGTGGGCTTGGGCGGCAGTTTTAGAGGGCTGCTGCGTGCATATTTATGGGGTGATGGGATAGCTTTGCGGTATTTTCTGACATGAAGTGTCTCTGCCGCCATTTGCAGGTCTGCGTATTTCAGTAAATCAGCTGTTGTTGGTGTTGTCATTTCCATATCTCCCTAAATTACTTTTTGGGTTTCAAAACTTTTTCTACAAAACCGGTGGTCTGAAATGCCTGTGAACTTGAGCCACGACCAAACGGATACTCCGGACAAATATTGTCTGCCGCCATGAGCCATGGCGATCGTTGCCCAACGCCACTGCCTTGTGCCCAGTCGACCATGTAGCCAATCCGCTCGGCAATAACTTCATTAGTTTTTAGGTCAATCACTTTTAGCGAGCTGCCTGCGATCCAATATTCCCGCTCTTCGCGAGTGGAAATGTCGTCATATGTCACGCCGAAACGCGGTGACCTGCTGGGTGCGGCGACTCTATCGTGGACAAAACGTTTGTAGTCTTTGGAATAGTGCTCGTTCGTCAACCCCGGTTGCTCTATGCGACCCGTGTACCGATAGCGCTTTCCATCTTTGGAGTCTTGCGCTTCGACGTAGCTGTAGCCACGCGGCCAGTTTTCAGTAGTTAGGCCGTGATCTGCAACATGGGTCGCGGCGTAATGTCCAGCTAAAAAAGAACGAATATAGGCATCGCCACCTAAGTCACTGCCATAGGGATCATCCAATTCAAACTGATTGCCGCGGTTGATTCCTTCTGGCCGCAGTTTCATCAAGTAGATGCCCTCCACGTTTTCCACCGTCTTGCTGATCTTCTCGCCCGCCGTTTTGCAGCGCTCTTGCCACATGGCTATAGCTTTGGTTTGGCGTTCTTTGAATTCATCCGCCTTCACCTGTTGTTGCTGCACCTCCTTGGTGCCTTGGCGCACGGGGATGGAAATCAAGAACCCCACCGCTACCAGTGCCAGCAGCTTGCCCCACCATTTCTTGGGTAGCCACAGGGCCAAGCCAATGCCCAGCGCGGATAGCGCAATGAATATTCCGCCTGCGGCTTTGAGCAGGTCTTGGGCTAGCCAGTAGTTATTCATGGTGGGCTCCTTGTATTTTTGGTATTCAATCGGCTTGTCGTCCATGCAAAATGTGCGCAAGCAGCTACTGAATTTATAGCAATCAAGTTCTTCACAGGTGCTGCTGTTTTTCAGTGGCGCAATCTAAAGCAGGGCTGTTGGCCCAGCATGCGCCTTGGCGATGGTGCTGCTGGCTGGTTTTGGTTGGGCACGATGCTACCCCACACTAGCGCCGGGTTAGCATGCGCGCATGCACACGGCAAGCACCCTTCCCGCAGGCGTAGCCAAAAGCGCCTTCCCCGCCATGTTGGCGTGGGTGGCGGGTACGGCTTTGCAGCTGCAGCAAAGCGAGCTGTGGCACTGGGGTGCTTATGCATCATTTGCGCTGTTGGCGCCTATTCTGTATGCGCAAGCAGCTACTAAACTTGCAGCAAAAGTGTGGCTGGCACCGGCGGTGATGGTGGCTATGGTGCTGCTGGGTGTGGGTGCCACAGGCCTGCGCGCCAGCGTGTACGCACTGGACACGCTGGCCCCAGCGCTAGAGGGGCGCGATGTGCGGGTGACTGGGGTGGTAAGCGAGCTGCCCCAGCGCAACGAGGCGGGGCTGCGCTTTCGCCTGGCCCTGGAATCGGCCATGTTGGATGGCGCGCCTGTGGCTGTGCCCCCGCGTGTGGATGTCGGCTGGTATGGCGGCGTGTACCCCACGGGAACCGAGCTGGCAGGCTTGCAGCGCTTGCCCGAAGACGTGCAGGCCGGTGAGCGCTGGCAAATGACGCTGCGCCTCAAAGCGCCGCACGGCAGCCGCAACCCGCATGGCTTTGACTACGAGCTGTGGCTGTGGGAGCAGGGTGTGCAGGCCACGGGCTACGTGCGCTCTGGGGCTAAAGACACGCCCCCTAAGCGCTTAGGCCAAACCTGGCTGCACCCGGTGGACTGGGCGCGCCAAGTGGTGCGCGAGCGCATAGTGGCCAAGGTGGCAGACAAGCAACTGGCCGGCATGATTGCCGCGCTGGTGGTGGGTGACCAACGCGCCATAGACCGGGCGGACTGGGATGTGTTTCGCGCCACGGGCGTGGCGCACTTGGTCAGCATCTCGGGGCTGCACATCACCATGTTTGCTTGGGGCGCTTCCATCTTGGTGGGCTGGC
>JBIIYT010000190.1:0-5249 GCA_044346675.1 Rhodoferax sp.
CTTCCAATTGGATGGCTGGGGTACACAGCCTGCTCAAGGGCTCTGCGAACGCGGTGGGCGCCGAGCCCGAAGTCAAGCTTGGCCAAATACGCCGCGCCATGCTCAACATGGTCAAAGAATCGGGCTCTGATAAATCCATGGTGCTCTTGCGCCGGGTGAGCTACGCCCACGGCTTTCAAGACCTGTGGTACCTGGGTGGTGATGTACTAGCCTAGTCCGCTGAGTGCACAAAGCGAATAAGCTCCCAAGAGGACTCAGTTCACATGGCCCCACACGATTAACGCATCTCGGGCGTTCACAGACAAGTCGGCCTTGGCCCCCACCGGCAGCAGCACTTTAGTGGGAACATGGCCATAGGGCAAATTGGTGAGCACCGGTGTTTTCATTTGGCTGCGCAGCCAATCCACCACACTTTGCAGCTTAAAGCCCTTGTCATGGGCGCTGAGCTTGTATTCGGTAAACTGCCCCAACACCACCGCTTTCTGACGCGCCAGCACCCCGGCGTGCAGCAACTGGGTTAGCATGCGCTCCACTCTGTAGGGATGCTCCGCTACATCTTCCAAAAACAAAATGCCCCCCTTTATATCGGGGAGGTAGGGTGTACCTAAAAGCGAAGCCACTAGGGTCAGGTTGCCGCCCCACAGGGTGGCGTTGTGGATGGTCCACTCCCCCTGTTGCAGCGATTCACTCGGCTGCGCCCCACGGGGTGGCGCGTGTTGGCGCCAGCCCGTGCCTTCGCCCTGCCCCATCAGCATGTCGTTAAAACAGTCTTCCATGATGTCGTCTGGAACGGCATCATCTTCAGTACCCACACCAAAACCTTCGCACAGCGCGGGGCCTGCCCAAGTCACGCTGGCAGTTTTGGCCAACACGGCCAACTGGAACGCGGTGAAGTCGCTGATCCCCACAAACTGCGTGCCCCGCTCAATAGCCTTGGCCACTGCCTTGTAGTGAATGCCGCCCAGTATGCGGGTCAGCCCGTAGCCACCACGGGAAATCAGGGCTACATCGGCTCCACTGGCCGCCGCTCGATGAATGGCGGCTAGGCGCGTTTCGTCGTCTCCGGCAAAGCGCTGGTGGCTGCTGAGCGCATCTGCATCTACCTCTACCTCATGGCCCAAAGATTGCAGGCGGCGCACGCCGCGTTTGAAAGCCGCTTTGTCGCGCACGGCACCCGAAGGGGAGTAGACGTAGATATGTTTTTTCACAGACCCATTATCCGGCAGCGCAGTGGGCCAAGGCCGCGTGGGCAAGGGCTACTCCACCATCATCGCCGAGCGGCCCCAACATGAGCACCTGCGCAGCTGCGCTGCCATCGGGCGTGGACTCGGGTCCAAGGCGCAAGGCAGCCCGCAGCCCTGCCCGGTGTCCGCTGTCTGGAAAAGGCAGTTGGTACGCCGCCTCTTGCAAGGTGGTGGCGTTGAGGCGCATCGACAAAACCCGCTCGAAACGCTCAGGCATGCTTTGGCACAAGGCCAAACCCAAGGCACTCCCCGGCGATTGAACTAACAAAACGATATTGCGTAAATCCAAACGCTCCACCAGCTGCATCAGACATTTGTGGTGCAACTCTGGGGTATGGGCCTGGGTGCGCTTAGGCTTGTCGCTTTTGCCAAAGCCAATCAAATCTGGCGCAACCACCCTGCAACCTGCGCCAATCCATACCGCCAGCATGTGGCGGAAGGTATAGCTCCAGTCGGCAGGGCCGTGCAAGCACAAAAAGGTGATAGGAGCCTGCCTGCCACCCTCATCCAAGTAGTGCAGGCGCAGCCCCTCTAATGCGGGCAAGTCCTGTACATAGCGGGCCTGCCAGGGGTAGTCCGTAAGCTTTTCAAACCGTACTGGTGGCGTACGCAATGCATCTTGCCGAAGGGGGTAGGCCTCTGCCACCGCCAGGTTAGGACCCCGCTTGTTGCGAAAAAACGCTTGCAACAGCTCTGCACACTGCTCTTGCAGCACCCCACCCTGTACCTGGGTTTGGTGGTTGAGCTGGGTGTTGTCAAACAAATTGAGCACCGAACCGGCAGCGCCTGTTTTGGGGTCAAACGCACCAAACACCACCCGTTGCAGCCGGGCATGGAGCATAGCCCCCGCACACATGGCGCACGGCTCTAGCGTGACAAAGAGTTCACAGCCTTCCAGCCGGTAGTTACCCAGCGCCGCAGCGGCCGCACGCAGGGCTTGTATCTCGGCGTGCGCGCTGGGGTCATGCTGGCCAATGGGTGCGTTACGCCCTACCCCAATAACTTGCCCGTCTTTCACCACTACAGCGCCCACGGGTACCTCATCCGCCACAGCGGCCAAGGCTGCTTGCTCTAGGGCAAGCGCCATGTAGTGGGCGTCGGCATGCATGGGGGCGATGCTGCGCAGCGTTTAGCGTTTGGCTTGGCGCCAGACCAAAGCCAGCGCCACCAAGCCCAGCACGCAAAAGCACACGAAAGACCAATTGGCAATCGTGCCGCCTAAAAAGGTCCAGTCCACCTTGGTGCAATCCCCTCCACCCCTAAAAATCATAGGCACCACCCGCTGCAGGGGAAAGGTTTCTATCATTCCGTACAAATCACGCCCGCAAGACTGCACTTCGGGCGGGTACCACTGCAGCCAGCTTTGCCGCGCAGCCACAAATGCCCCCAGCGCCGCCAACACCACCAACAGGCTGGATCCGGCAATATGCAAAGCTCTCTTGCTTGTTGCCGCTGTCAACAAAGCGCAAACAGCTATCAAAATAAGAGCGTAACGCTGCACTATGCACATGGGACACGGCTCCAAGCCCACCACATGCTGCAGGTACAAGCCAAACATTAAGAGCGCAATGCAGGCCAGGCCCATCAACGCCAAAACACGCCTAGGCGCCTGGTCCAAGTAGTTTGTAATGAAATTCAACATGAAATCCCTTTTATGTGCAGGTGCAAGCTTACAAGATAAGATTCGCTATTCTGCGCTTTCCAGCGCCTGTACTTATCTCTCGAAAAGGTATCCCCATGGCACGCACGGTTCAATGTATCAAGCTTGGCAAAGAGGCCGAAGGCCTGGATTTCCCGCCCTACCCCGGCGACTTGGGCAAGCGCATTTGGGAAGGCGTGAGCAAAGAGGCCTGGGCCGCTTGGCTCAAACACCAAACCATGTTGGTGAATGAAAATCGCCTGAACTTGGCCGACGCCCGCGCACGCCAGTACTTGGCGCGACAGATGGAAAACCACTTCTTTGGTGACGGGGCGGACGCGGCGCAAGGCTATGTGCCCCCTAACAGCTAAAGACTGGGCCGAGCAAAACGCCTGGACGATTCTCGACACCAGCTGGCCAGACAATTTCCTTGCAACATGGCAGGCTTGGCGCGCAGACCCACTGCGCCCGCGCATGCTGCACTACGTGGTGCTGCTGGAGCCACCGGCCGCGCCAGCAGCGGCAGGTAACCTAGCTACCAGTGCAGCTATTCCCCCGGCCTTGGTGCATGCCCTGCAACAGGCCTGCGCAGACCTAGCTCCCGGCTTTAATCGGGTGCTACTCGATCAAGGCCAAGTGTCTCTTACCCTGTGTTGGGGCGAGCGCAAAGACATGCTGGCCCAACAAGCCTTTGCGACAGACACCGTGTTTTTGCACGCTCAGCCATGGGACGAGTGGCAGCTCAAGCAATTGGCCCAACGCTGCCGCCGGGGTACACGCTTGTACGCTGCAGCCTTGGCTCCTGAGGCCATGGCGCTCTTTACCGATGCAGGCTTTCGCTGGGAGCCTTGCCCGGCGACAGTGGTGCCCACTGCCTGCACCACCATGGGCACCTTTGATCCGTCTTGGCCCATTGCGAACAGCCGCAATACACGCCCCAGCAAGCCCGCTGCCATTGCCCGTTGCGCCGTGGTGGGCGCAGGTGTCTCGGGGGCCACGGTGGCGCACGCTTTGGCACTGCGGGGTTGGCAAGTCACGGTGCTGGACCCCCATGCCGCGCCCGCTGGCGGGGCATCGGGCTTGCCTGCGGGCTTGGTGGCGCCCCAACGCTCTGCCGACAACGATGCGCGTTCGCGCATCTCCCGCAGCGGTGTGCGCCTCATGCTGCACTGGGCGGGCCAATGTCTGGTGCGCCAACAAGACTGGGAGCTCACCGGCGTGCAAGAGCACAAGCGACCAGACCTCAAGAGCGCTACACCCGCTACCCACTGGCACGCCCAAGCGGCTTGGATCAAGCCCGCCGCGCTGGTGCGTGCTTTGCTGGCGCACCCCGGTATCACTTTCCGCGGCCATGCCATGGTGCGGGCGCTGCGCTGGCAAAACGAGGCGTGGGTACTGCTTGATGCAATGGGCGCCGAGCTGGGCCGCGCAGAACAAGTGGTCTTTGCCAACGCCTTGGACTGCGTGCCCTTGCTCGCTGACCTAGCCGCCCAGCAGCCATTGCACCCCCATGCCCAAGCCAACCTCCAGCACTTGCATGCCCTGCACGGCACCGTAAGCCGGGGCAACTACGGGCCCCACACCACTGAGGAAGTGCTGCGCACCTTCCCCCGTTTCCCTGTCAATGGACAGGGCAGTTTTTTGCCCAGCATCCCCACAGCGCAGGGTTTTGAGTGGCTGCTAGGCGCCACCTATGAAAACAGTGCCACGCCAGTGCCAACCAACGCAGCCGGCCATGCAAACGCACAACACGCCGCCAACTTGGCCAAACTACAGCAGCTCTTGCCTGCCACCGCTGCGGCATTGGAGCCAGCATTTCGCGCAGGCGCAGTATCCGCGTGGGCTGGCACACGCTGCGTTAGCCATGACCGCATGCCACTGGTTGGGCCCTTGGTGGGGGGGGCTGCGCCAAGCCTGTGGATCAACGCCGCCATGGGGTCTAGGGGTTTGAGCTTTTCGGCAATTTGCGCTGAACTCTTGGTCGCGCAGCTGTGCGCAGAGCCTTTGCCGCTAGAGGCGCGCCTAGCCCGAAGCCTAGACGTGCTGCGCGCACGCCGCCAGCCACACGCTAGGCAAAAGGAGCCACAGCCGTAACGTGTTGCAAGAGCTTGAGCACTTGTTGCGGTGCAAAAGGTATCTCTAATACTGCGGTGCAGCCCAATGGCTCGATCATTTTCAGCGTGCGGCTAGAGCGGTCACTCGTGGCCACCGCCACCAAGCGGCGCGACTCAGACCACTCACCCAAGGATTGAACCAAGGCCCACGCACCTATGTCATTGCTGCTCAAGTCAACTATCACTAGGCTGTACCTGCGGTGTTTGAGTTTGACCTGGGCTTGCACTGCCGATTCGGCATCATCCACGTCG
>JBIIYT010000210.1:0-4787 GCA_044346675.1 Rhodoferax sp.
GGCGGCCTAGAGACCTTGGCCGTGACCCTGCCCGCCATTGTGACCACCGACCTGCGCCTGAACGAGCCGCGTTATGTGACGCTGCCCAACATCATGAAGGCCAAGAAAAAGCAGTTGGACGTGTTCAAGCCCGAAGACCTAGGCGTGGACGTCGCGCCGCGCATCAAGACCCTGAAAGTGTCTGAGCCGCCCAAACGCAGCGCCGGCATCAAAGTGCCCGATGTGGCCACGCTGGTTGCCAAACTCAAAACCGAAGCAAAGGTACTGTAATGACCACACTCGTAATTGCAGAGCACGACAACGCATCTATCAAGGGTGCCACCCTCAACACCGTGACCGCAGCCGCCCAGTGCGGTGGTGATGTGCATGTGTTGGTAGCGGGCAGCAACGCGGCCGCTGCTGCAGCGGCTGCTGCGCAAATAGCCGGTGTAGCCAAAGTGCTGCATGCCGACAGCGATGCCTTTGCGCATGGCCTGGCCGAAAATGTTGCAGCCCAAGTTCTGGCAGTGGCCGCTGGTTACAGTCACATCTTTTTCCCCGCCACCGCCTCTGGCAAAAACGTGGCCCCCCGCGTGGCTGCCTTGCTAGACGTAGGCCAACTCTCCGACATTACCAAGGTGGTGTCCCCCGATACGTTTGAGCGCCCCATCTACGCAGGCAACGCCATTGCCACCGTGCAAAGCACAGACGCCACCAAAGTGGCCACCGTGCGCACCACTGCGTTCGCCCCCGCTGCCGCCACGGGTGGTGCTGCTACGGTAGAGGTATTGACCGCAGTGGCTGCCAATGCCGCCGTGGTGTTTATGGGCTCTGAGATTGCCAAGAACGACCGCCCTGAGTTGACTGCCGCCAAGATCATTGTGTCCGGCGGGCGGGCTATGGGCTCTAGCGAAAAGTTTATGGAGGTGCTAACCCCCTTGGCCGACAAGCTGGGCGCAGCGCTAGGTGCATCGCGCGCCGCAGTGGACGCGGGCTACGCCCCCAACGACTGGCAAGTGGGCCAAACCGGCAAGATTGTGGCGCCCCAGCTCTATGTGGCCTGCGGCATCAGCGGTGCTATTCAGCACTTGGCGGGCATGAAAGACAGCAAGGTCATTGTGGCCATCAACAAAGACCCCGAGGCTCCTATCTTTAGCGTGGCCGACTACGGGCTGGAGGCCGATCTGTTTGTGGCAGTGCCCGAGCTGATTGCGGCGCTCTAAGGCTCACCAAAAAAAGACACCACACGGTGCCTTTTTTTTGCCTTGCATTGGAAGATTGCTGGTACAAAGAACTACTATTTTTTGGAGACGCCCATGAGCTACACCGCCCCGGTTAAAGACATGCTGTTCAACATGGAGCACTTGGCCCGTATTGACCAAATTGCCCAACTGCCCGGCTTTGAAGACGCGGGTTTGGACACGGCGCAGGCGGTGCTGGAAGAGGCGGCCAAGTTCAGCGCGGGGGTGTTGGCCCCCTTGAACTGGGAGGGCGACAAAAACCCCTCTAGCTGGGCCGATGGCAAGGTCACAAGCACCCCGGGCTTTAAAGAGGCTTTTAAGCAGTTTGTGGAAGGCGGCTGGCAGGGCTTGCAGCACCCGGTGGACTTTGGCGGGCAGGGCTTGCCCAAGACCATAGGCGCTGCCTGTGGCGAGATGCAAAACGCGGCTAACCTGAGCTTTGCCTTGTGCCCCCTTTTGAGCGACGGTGCTATTGAAGCGCTGCTCACCGCAGGCTCAGACGCGCTCAAGGCCACCTATTTGGAAAACCTGGTCAGCGGCAAATGGACCGGCACCATGAACCTGACAGAACCCCAGGCCGGCAGCGACCTGGCCGCCGTGCGCAGCCGCGCCGAGCCGCAGGCAGACGGCAGCTATAAAGTGTTTGGCACCAAGATATACATCACCTGGGGTGAGCACGACATGGCCGAGAACATCGTGCACCTGGTGCTGGCTCGTGTGCAGGGCGCGCCCGAGGGGGTGAAGGGTATTAGCCTGTTTGTGGTGCCCAAATTTTTGGTCAATGCCGATGGCACCTTGGGTGCGCGCAACGATGTGCACTGCGTGAGCATTGAGCACAAGATGGGCATCAAGGCCAGCCCCACGGCAGTGCTGCAATATGGCGACCAAGGTGGCGCTGTGGGCTACCTGGTGGGCGAAGAAAACCGGGGCCTAGAGTACATGTTCATCATGATGAACGCGGCCCGCTACAGCGTGGGTATGCAAGGCATTGCAGTGGCAGACCGCGCTTACCAAAAGGCCGTGCAGTTTGCCAAAGACCGCGTGCAAAGCCGCCCGGTAGATGGTTCGCTGCCTGCGGGTGCACCCATCATTCACCACCCCGATGTGCGCCGCATGCTCATGACTATGCGCTCGTATGTAGAGGGCTGCCGGGCACTGGCCAGCGTGGCCGCTGCGGCGTATGACACCGCGCACCACCACCCCGACGCAGAGGTGTGCAAAGCCAACCAAGCGTTTTACGAATTCATGGTGCCGCTTATCAAAGGCTACAGCACCGAGATGAGTTTGGAAGTCACGTCCCTTGCCGTGCAGGTGCATGGTGGCATGGGCTTTATTGAAGAGACCGGCGTGGCCCAGTACTACCGGGATGCCAAGATACTCACCATCTACGAAGGTACCACCGCCATCCAGGCCAACGACTTGGTGGGCCGCAAAACCGTGCGCGATGGTGGCCAAACTGCCAAGGCGCTGGCCGTGCAAATTGAGGCTACAGAGTTTGAGCTACTCAAGAGCAAGACCCTTCATGCCACCGCCATGGCGCAGCGCCTCAAGGCCGCGCGCATGGCTTACCTAGAGGTGGTGAGCTTTGTGGCTACCAACGCCAAGACTAAACCGAACGATGTGTTTGCAGGCAGCGTGCCTTACCTCATTTTGGCCGGTAACCTGATGGCCGGTTGGCAAATGGGCCGCGCCATGCTGGCCGCGCAAGAGGCTCTGGCCGCGCCAGAGGCGCTGTCTGCAGGCACCGATACCGCTTTCATGCAGGCCAAAATCACCACCGCCCGCTTTTATGCAGACCACCATTTGGTGAAAGTCCCCGCCCTGCGCGACAGCATTGTGCAGGGGGCTGAGTGTGTGACTGCGCTGGCGGTAGACGCGTTCTGAGCCGGCGGTGCGCAAGCTGCCTGCGCCCTTAGACCGCCTTCCTTTCCCGGTCATCGGGGCACCGCTGTTCATCATCAGCACGCCTAAGCTAGTCATTGCGCAGTGCATTGCTGGGGTGGTGGGTGCCATGCCCGCGCTCAACGCCCGCCCGGCTGAGCAATTGGAGGAGTGGTTGATTGAAATTACCCAAGCCTTGGCTGCCTACAACCGAGCCAACCCACACGCCCCCGCAGCGCCTTTTGCCATCAACCAAATTGTGCACAAGAGCAATCCGCGCTTGGAGCACGACATGGCGCTGTGCGTGAAATACAAGGTGCCCATCATCATCACCAGCTTGGGCGCACGCGAAGACGTTAACGCCGCAGCCCACAGCTATGGCGCGGTAGTGCTGCACGATGTCACCAACAACACGCACGCCCACAAGGCGATAGAAAAGGGCGCGGATGGGTTGATAGCCGTAGCAGCCGGGGCGGGTGGACACGCAGGGCTCAAAAGCCCGTTTGCCCTCGTGCAAGAAATTCGCCAGTGGTTTGACGGCCCGCTGGCCCTGAGCGGCGCTATTGCCACCGGGGGCGCGGTGCTGGCGGCGCAGGCTATGGGTGCTGACTTTGCCTACATGGGCTCGGCATTCATTGCCACCCACGAGGCGCGCGCGGTAGAGGCGTACAAGCAAGCAGTAGTGGACGGCGATTCGGACGATATTGTTTACAGCAACCTGTTCACCGGCATCCACGGCAACTACCTGGCGCCCAGTATTCGCGCAGCGGGCTTGGACCCGCAAAACCTGCCCGATAGTGACCCTACAAAAATGAACTTTGGTGGCGGTGCTGGTGCTGGTGGTGCTGCGGCGGCCAAGGCGTGGAAAGATGTGTGGGGTTGCGGCCAAGGCATTGGCGCTATCGCCAAGATCCAGAGCACGGCCGATTTTGTAGCTCAGATCAGGCGAGAGTACGCGCAGGCCCGTGCGCGCCTATAGTGTTTAATAGCCATCGGTTGCTTGGGGAAGCTCAAACCATCGTCAGCGATGTGCAAGATGTTTTTTTAGGCATGTCGATAGACTGGTGATTTTGCATCTCGGGGAGTCACGCAATGTACTTCAGTCTCAGATTCATCGGCGTTGGTCATATTCGATGCATGGCGTTGGTTCTTGCGTTGTTGGCCGAGGTAGCTCTGGCGCAGCAAGCCGACATGATTGACTGGGATATTACTTCCCCACAAGCAGTGCGGATCGACGCGACTAGGCTTGCTGCCTTTTCTAAGCATGTGAGCGCCAATGTCACACGTATTCGCGGAGTTGTCGTGATTCGCGATGGCAAACTTGCCTTCGAACACTATCGACCTGGAGTAGATCAGCAGAGTTTGCATGACACGGCTTCAGTAACCAAAAGCATCTTGTCTTGTTTGGTTGGACTCGGCATGTCTGGTCGTTTTACGTTGGACGATACGCTTGGTACCTTGTTGCCTGAGACGCTCGCACACAATACCGCAGCTTCAACTGTCTCCTTGCGTAACCTGTTGAGCATGGCTTCTGGTTTTGATCGGACGGGAAACAACACAAGCGAAGACTATCGATTAGCGTTTATCAGCCGCGAGGCCAAGCGTGAAGAAACCAAGAGCACCTCCTGCGGCTGATAAACCATGTTGGACTGAACTGCCGCACACACAGTGGCGACACACGTTTGC
>JBIIYT010000191.1:0-5194 GCA_044346675.1 Rhodoferax sp.
CACCGCTTTGCTCATTGGCCTGGCTGCTGGGCCGTTTGTCATTCGCCGTTTAGCGGCGCTCAAAATTGGGCAGCCCATTCGCGGCTACGGCATGGAAAGCCATTTGAGCAAAAGCGGTACCCCCACTATGGGCGGGGTGCTGATTTTGCTCTGCATTGCAGTGGCCACCCTTTTGTGGGCTGACCTGAGCAACCGCTTTGTGTGGATTGTGTTGTTGGTCACCTTGGGCTTTGGTGCGATTGGCTGGGTGGACGACTGGCGCAAGGTGGTGCGCAAAGACCCCGAGGGTATGTCTTCGCGCGAAAAATATTTCTGGCAGTCGGTGATTGGTTTGCTGGCCGCTTTGTATTTGGTGTTCAGTATTTCCGAGAGCTCCAACCTGCGCGTGTTTGAGTTGTTTTTGAACTGGATTAGCTCGGGCTTTGACGTAAACCTGCCGCCCAAGGCGGGCTTGCTCCTGCCCTTTATCAAAGAGGTGAGCTACCCGCTGGGGGTGTTGGGCTTTGTGATTCTGACCTATTTGGTCATCGTGGGCTCCAGCAATGCGGTGAACCTGACCGATGGCTTAGACGGCTTGGCCATCATGCCAGTGGTGATGGTGGGCTCGGCCTTGGGTGTATTTGCTTATGTGACCGGTAGCGCGGTGTATTCCAAGTACTTGTTCTTCCCGCACATTCCGGGCTCCGGCGAGTTGCTGATATTTTGCTCGGCTATGGCGGGCGCGGGCTTGGCGTTTTTGTGGTTCAACACCCACCCAGCACAAGTATTCATGGGCGATGTGGGTGCCTTGGCACTGGGTGCTGCGCTGGGCACCATTGCGGTGATCGTGCGCCAAGAAATTGTGCTGGCCATCATGGGCGGCATCTTTGTGGTGGAGGCCCTGTCCGTCATGCTGCAGGTGACCTACTTCAAATACACCAAGCGCAAATTTGGCGAAGGCCGCCGCCTTTTGAAAATGGCCCCTCTGCACCACCACTTTGAAAAATCTGGTTGGAAAGAAACGCAAGTGGTGGTGCGCTTTTGGATCATCACCATGCTCCTGTGCTTGGTGGGCTTGTCAACCTTGAAGCTGCGATGAATCCACACGACGACATCCTTCCTAGCAACGAAGCCATGCTGCCCACAGAGGCTGCAGTGGATGTGCTCGCGCCAGTGAATGATGGCGTATCCGATGTGGGTTCAGTGCCGCTTGCAAATGTGCAGGCAGAGATGCCAGTGGAGCCTGTGGATGTCGCACCAGCGTCACCGATATCTACGGGCAAAGCCTTGCCAAGCACCTTGACCGCAGCGCGTGATGCTGCGGATTTCGTAGCCCGTATCTTTGCCGAAGATGCCCCCGCCCCCGTTACGCCAAAAGACGAGGAGGCAGAGGGCTCTGCGCAGGTAAAGGGGGAGCCCGCAGAGCGGGCAGAGGACACGGAGCAGAGCCCTGTGTCTCCTCGTCTCCCCGATGAAGAAATGCAAGGCCACAACATCTTGATCCTAGGCCTAGGCCACTCAGGCCTAGCCATGGCCCGCTGGTGCGTGCGCTGTGGTGCAGCCCGCGTGACCGTGGCCGATACCCGCACCGCACCGCCTCAACTCGCCACCTTGCAGCAGGAATTGCCACAGGTGCAGTTTGTGCCCGGCGCGTTCAGCGAAGCGCTGGTGCAGGGCCAAGACTTGCATGCGGTGTACCGCTCACCCGGCTTGTCGCCCGAAGAAATTGCTCCTGTATTGGTGGCTGCTAGCGCCCATGAACTAAGCGCAGGTGGCGAATTAACTTTGTATGCGCAGGCCTTGCATTCGCTGCGCAATGGATGCGGCTATGCCCCCACCGTGCTGGCCATTACCGGTACCAACGGCAAGACCACAGTCACCTCGCTCACGGCACAGCTCATTGCCCACGCGGGCAAAACCGTGGCCATGGCGGGCAATATCGGCCCTACGCTTTTAGACACGTTGGCCGCGCACTTGGATGCCAACACCTTGCCCCAGGTATGGGTGTTGGAGCTTTCTAGCTTTCAACTCGAGGGCGTGCAAGGCTTTGCGCCCACCGCCGCCGTGGTGCTCAACGTGACGCAAGACCACTTGGACTGGCACGGCAGCATGCAGGCTTACACACAGGCCAAGGCGGCTGTGTTTGGAGCGGGCGGTTTGATGGTGCTCAACCGCGAAGACCCGCTAGTGATGGCCATGCTGCCAGAGCCCGTGCGCGTCAAACTCCAACGCCCCCAAGTGCGCCCCCATGTCACCTTTGGCACCGACATGCCGCAGCACCCCGGAGACTTCGGCTTAGAAGAGGTCAATGGCATGGTGTGGTTGGTGCGCGCCCTAGAGGCCGACGAGACCCGCAAGAAGCGCAAAGATGAAGAAGAGGAGTTGCACATTCAACGCCTCATGCCAGCAGACGCTTTGCGCATTCGGGGCCGGCATAACGCTAGCAATGCGCTGGCGGCCTTGGCCCTGTGTGCTGCTGCCGATTGTGCTTTGGGCCCCATTCTGTTTGGCCTGCGCGAATACCGGGGCGAGCCGCACCGAGTGGAGCCCGTGGGCATTTTGAACGAGGTCGAGTTCTTTGACGACAGCAAGGGCACCAACGTGGGAGCCACCGTGGCCGCGCTGCGGGGCTTAGGCGAAGACCGCAAGGTGGTGATCATCTTGGGTGGTGAAGGCAAAGGCCAAGATTTTTCTCCGCTGGCGGCCCCCGTGGAGCGCTATGCGCGCGCGGTGGTGTTGATTGGGCGCGATGCGGCGCTGATTCGCCAAGCCCTAGAGCACACCGAGGTGGCCCTGACAGACGCAGACTCTATGGAGACTGCCGTGGCCCAGGCTAACCAGCGCGCCCATGCGGGCGATGCTGTGCTGATGTCGCCCGCTTGCGCCAGCTTTGACATGTTTAACAACTACGAGCACCGCGCACAGGTGTTTTGTGCAGCGGTACAAGACCTAGCCTTGCGCAACGGCGTGGTGATGGAGAACCACGCATGAGCGCATGGGGTCAAACCATGTCAGGCTGGTTCAGCAAAAAACTGGCACCGGTGACGGCATTGCCCGTGCGTCTGAGTGGCCGGGGGTCTTTTGCGGCTACTCCTACCACCACGGAGGTGCGCGGTATCGACCAGACGCTGGTTTGGGTGGTAGTTGCGCTCATGTTGTGGGGCTTGGTCATGGTGTACTCCGCGTCTATCGCGTTGCCAGACAACCCGCGTTTTGCCAATTACGCGCACACCCATTTTTTGGTGCGCCATATGGTGTCCATGGTCGTCGCGTTGGTGGCGGCCCTGATTGCGTTTCAAATTCCGGTGCAAACCTGGGAGCGCGCTGCACCGTGGATGCTTGTCGTGTCACTCATCTTGCTCAGCGCTGTGCTGGTCAAGTTCATTGGCAAAGACGTCTATGGCGCGCGCCGTTGGATATCCTTGGGCATCATCAACTTTCAACCCTCTGAGCTGGCCAAGTTTGCGGTGCTCTTGTACGCAGCTGACTACATGGTGCGCAAGATGGAAGTGAAAGAGAACTTCTTTCGCGCCGTAGCACCCATGGGCGTGGCGGTGGGGGTGGTGGGTGCGCTGCTGCTGGCGCAGCCAGATATGGGGGCCTTTTTGGTGATCTCGGTCATTGCCATGGGGATCTTGTTTTTGGGTGGCGTGAATGCCCGCATGTTCTTTCTGATTGCTGCCGTGCTGGTGGCGGCTTTTAGCGTGATGATTGCCGCAAGCCCTTACCGGCGCGAGCGCATTTTTGCCTACCTTGACCCCTGGAGCGAAAACAACGCCTTGGCCAAGGGCTACCAGCTCACCCATTCGCTCATCGCCATAGGGCGTGGCGAAGTGTTTGGTGTGGGGCTGGGTGGCAGCGTAGAAAAATTGAATTGGCTGCCCGAGGCGCATACCGACTTTTTGCTGGCCGTCATTGGTGAAGAGTTTGGCCTGATAGGTGTGCTCTTGGTGATTGGCCTCTTCTTGTGGCTCACCCGGCGCATGATGCAAATTGGCCGCCAAGCCATTGCGCTGGACCGTGTATTTGCGGGGCTGGTGGCGCAGGGGGTGGGGGTGTGGATGGGCTTCCAGTCTTTCATCAATATGGGGGTGAATCTAGGCGCATTGCCCACCAAGGGGCTGACCCTGCCACTGATGAGCTACGGTGGCTCCGCCATTTTGATGAATCTGATTGCCATTGCCGTGGTGCTGCGCATTGACTTTGAAAACAGACAACTCATGCACGGAGGCCGTGTATGAGCGAGCGCACGATCATGAATGCCGATTCACAACGCTGCGCACTCATCATGGCTGGTGGTACGGGCGGGCATATCTTCCCCGGTCTCGCGGTAGCCCAAGGGCTGCGCGAGCGCGGCTGGCGCGTACACTGGTTGGGCGCGCCCCACAGCATGGAAAGCCGCTTGGTGCCGCAGCGTGGTTTTGCGCTGGAAGAGATTGATTTTTCGGGTGTGCGCGGCAAAGGACTCAAGGCCTTAGCCCTCATGCCCCTGCGCTTGCTGCGTGCTTTGGGCCAAAGCCTGCAGGTGCTGCGCCGAGTGCGCCCTGATGTGGTGGTGGGGCTGGGCGGCTACATCTCTTTCCCCGGTGGCCTGATGGCGGCGCTCTCGGGCCGGGCTTTGGTGTTGCATGAGCAAAATTCCGTGGCGGGCATGGCCAACAAGGCATTGGCCATTTTCGCCAAGCGAGTATTTACGGCCTTCCCGCAAGTGATGCGCAAAGGCCAGTGGGTAGGCAACCCCCTGCGCGCAGAATTTTTGGCGCAAGCGGCGCCTGAGCAGCGCTTCGCTGGACGCACCGGCCCCTTGCAGGTGCTGGTAGTGGGGGGCAGTTTGGGTGCAGCGGCGCTCAACACTGTAGTACCCCAAGCGCTAGCCCTCATTCCTGCCGATGCCCGCCCCGTGGTGACACACCAAAGTGGCGAAAAGCAAATCGACGCCCTGCGCGCCAACTACGCAGCGGCCGGTGTGCAAGCGCAACTCACCGCATTCATAGACAACACCGCGCATGCGTTTGCGCAGGCCGATGTGGTGATTTGCCGCGCCGGTGCCAGCACCGTGACCGAGCTGGCCGCCGTGGGCGCAGCCGCGGTGTTTGTGCCTTTCCCAGCGGCGGTGGACGACCACCAAACCCACAACGCCCGTTTCTTGGTAGACCAAGGTGCGGGCATGCTCTTGCCTCAAGGCGAAATGACCCCCGCAAGTTTGGCGCAGTTG
>JBIIYT010000192.1:0-5191 GCA_044346675.1 Rhodoferax sp.
AGGATAAGTTTTCGGGCGCAATGGCTGGTCATGGGCTGATTCTCTTACACTGCGCGCATGAAAAACAACTTTCTTGCTACACGACTCAATGTAGAGGCCTTTGCGACGGCTTCGGGCGTTTTGACGGGCGAAGAGCGACTTAGCCATTTCGAGCGCCTGATACATGAAACGCTTGGTTTGGGCGCAGAAACTACCGTCAGCTATTCGGCTCGGGGTGAACTTAAACACGAGGGTGAAGTGGGTCAAGAGGTCTGGCTGCATTTGGCGGCACAGGCAGTATTACCGCTCACCTGCCAGCGCTGCTTGGGGCCGGTTGATATGCCGGTATCCTTTGAGCGCAGTTTCCGGTTTGTGGCGACTGAGGAACTGGCAGCAGCCTTGGATGAAGAGTCTGAGGAGGATGTGCTCGTATCGAGCCGGGAGTTCAAGTTGCTTGAACTCATAGAAGACGAATTGCTGATGGGCTTGCCTGCGGTTCCCAAGCACGAGGTTTGTCCGAGACCGGTGAAATTAGAGGCGGTAGATGCCGATTTTGTCGATGAGCCAGTCCCAATCCCTCACCCGTTTGCCGCTCTGGAGCAACTCAAGAAGAAGCCATCTTCCTAAAAAGGCTAGTTTGGGCTATAATTTAAGGCTTCGCGCGTAAAAATTCATCGCGCTTTTACCAACTTTTATGGTTGTCGCTGTGCGGCAACCTCGCCTAGGAGCGAATCATGGCTGTTCAACAAAATAAAAAATCACCGTCAAAACGCGGTATGCATCGCTCGCACAATGCCTTGGTAGTCCCTGGTATTGCCGTAGAGCCCACCACGGGCGAGACCCACCTGCGTCACCACATCAGCCCCACCGGCTTTTACCGTGGCCGCAAGGTGCTTAAGACCAAATCTGAAGCCTGAGCTGCGTAGCTTCAAGCAAAGCCCATCGCTACACATCCTGTAGCGGCGGGCTTTTCTTATTGGTGGCTGGTGTTTGTATCCTCTGTAGTTGTTCAACTATTCCATGATTACGATTGCTGTTGATTGCATGGGTGGTGACCACGGCCCCCAAGTCACTTTGCCTGCCTGCAAGCTTTTTCTAGAGCAACACCCTGATGCTGCCTTGGTCATGATCGGCTTGCGTGAAAATATGCATGGTTTTTCTCATCCGCGTGCCACGCTTGTGCTCGCTAGTGAGGTGGTCGCCATGGATGATCCCCTGGAAGTTGCGTTGCGTCGCAAAAAGGACTCTTCCATGCGCGTGGCCATTCAGCAGGTGAAGGAGGGGGTTGCGCAAGCGGCGGTATCTGCTGGCAACACGGGTGCATTAATGGCGATTTCCCGTTATGTTCTGAAAACATTGGATGGCATCGAGCGCCCCGCGATTGCAGGCCAAATTCCTAACGCCAAGGGTGGTGCCACGACAGTCTTAGATTTGGGTGCTAATGTGGACTGCACGGCAGAGCATTTGTTGCAGTTTGCGGTGATGGGTTCGGCACTGGTATCCGTGCTTAACACTCAAGAGGCCCCCTCGGTTGGGCTGCTTAACATTGGCGAAGAAGTTATCAAAGGTAACGAAGTTATCAAAAAAGCCGGTGAATTGCTGCGTTCTGCTGGTAAAGCAGGTGATTTAAACTTTTATGGAAACGTCGAAGGCAACGATATTTTTAAGGGATCGGTAGATATTGTGGTGTGCGACGGTTTTGTCGGGAATGTGGCGCTAAAGACCAGCGAGGGCCTTGCGTCCATGATTGGCGCGTTTCTGAAGGCCGAGTTTTCTCGCAATGTGCTTACTAAAATTTCTGCAATTGTTGCCTATCCGGTTCTAAATGCGCTTAAAAATCGAGTTGATCACCGTCGGTACAACGGGGCGGCCTTGCTAGGCTTGCGTGGTTTGGTGTTCAAGAGCCATGGGTCAGCGGATGTTTTGGCATTTGGAAACGCCCTGAACCGCGCGTATGATGCAGCCCGAAACAACTTGCTTGAGCGTGTCCAGGTGCGCATAGCCCATGCGGCACCACTTTTGGCCACAGCCGAGCGAATCCAAGAACCTGCTTGAGGCCAGTGGCCCCTACTATGAAACGCTATTCCCGAATCATTGGCACTGGCAGCTATTTGCCTCCAAATAGGCTGACCAATGCCGAGTTGGTTGCCCAACTGGCAGCCGCTGGGGTGGAGACTTCGGATGAGTGGATTGTGGAGCGCACCGGAATTCGCGCCCGGCATTTCGCTGCTGAGGGTGTTCACAGCAGCGACTTGGGTGTGGCCGCCGCTCAAAACGCGCTGCAAGCGGCCGGCTGCTCCGCCCAAGATATCGACCTCATCATCGTAGCTACCTCCACGCCTGATATGGTGTTCCCCTCGACCGCATGCATTTTGCAGAACAAGCTCGGTGCCAATGGTTGCGCAGCTTTCGATGTGCAGGCAGTGTGCAGCGGCTTTGTCTACGCGCTTGGCATTGCGGACGCCTTGATCCAAACCGGCGCGGCCAATAAAGCGTTGGTGGTAGGGGCAGAGGTTTTCTCTCGAATTTTGGATTTCAAGGACCGTACTACTTGTGTGTTGTTTGGCGATGGTGCCGGTGCGGTGGTTTTGCAAGCTTCGAGCGCCCCCGGGATTTTGGCCACCGATATGCATGCCGATGGCAAGCATGTGGGCATTTTGTGTGTGCCAGGGCATGTCTCGGGTGGTGCAGTCACGGGTGATCCCTTGCTCAAGATGGATGGTCAAGCGGTGTTTAAGCTGGCTGTAGGCGTGCTGGAAGATACGGCCCGTGCTGTGCTTGCCAAGGCGGGCAAGACCGAAGCTGACATCGACTGGCTGATTCCGCACCAGGCCAATATTCGCATCATGCAAAGCACAGCGAGGAAGCTCAAACTCCCTATGGAAAAAGTGGTCGTCACAGTCGATCAGCATGGCAACACCTCGGCGGCCTCCATACCCTTGGCATTGGATTGGGCGGTGCGCAGCGGCAAAATCAAACCCGGTCAGACGCTGATGCTTGAAGGCGTGGGTGGCGGATTTACTTGGGGTTCGGTGCTCCTTAATTTGTAGCAAATAGTCTAATATTGATAAGGACATTGGGTCTTTCTTGACTTATATATTTCTATGAAACAGTTTGCGTTCGTTTTTCCTGGTCAGGGTTCACAGTCGGTCGGTATGTTGGATGTGTGGGCGGATCACCCTATCGTTCGTCAAACTTTGGCGGAGGCGTCCGAGGCCTTGGGCGAAGATGTCGCCACCTTGATTCACGACGGTCCCAAAGAGGTTTTGTCTCTGACCACCAATACCCAGCCGGTGATGTTGGTTGCTGGTGTCGCTATGTACCGCGTTTGGATGTCTGAAGTGGGTATTGCTCCGAGTGCCGTAGCGGGGCATTCTTTGGGTGAGTACGCAGCTTTGGTGGCTGCTGGCGCATTGACGCTGGCGCAAGCAGTGCCTTTGGTGCGCTTGCGTGCGCAGGCCATGCAGTCAGCGGTGCCCGTGGGGGTGGGCGCGATGGCTGCCATCTTGGGGCTCGATGCCACGCGTGTTACGGCGGGGTGTCTTGAGGCAAGCCAGTCGTTTGGGGTGGGTTCAAGCGAGGTTGTGGAGGCGGTGAACTTCAACGATCCCATGCAAACAGTGATTGCTGGGAGCAAAGCGGCGGTGGACAAAGCTTGCGAGCTGCTCAAAGCCAGTGGTGCCAAGCGTGCGCTGCTGTTGCCGGTGTCTGCCCCGTTTCACTCCAGTTTGATGCGTCCAGCGGCCGATACGCTCAAAGAGCGATTGGAGTCTATTGAATTTTCAACACCCCAAATAGCCTTGATCAACAATATTGATGTGGCGGTGGAGGTGGATGCAGACCGTATTCGTGATGCCTTGTACCGTCAAGCCTTTGGTCCAGTGCGCTGGGTAGAGTGTGTGCAGGCCATCAAGGCACGGGGGCTTAGCACCGTGGTCGAGTGTGGTCCGGGCAAAGTGTTGGCGGGTTTGATCAAACGCATTGACCCTGAAATGACGGGCATCGCCTTGTTTGATCCTGCCGGATTAGAGGAACTCAAGGGAGTGTTGGCATGAGTGAGGTGAAGTTTGAAGGTCAAGTGGCGCTGGTGACGGGGGCGTCGCGCGGTATTGGTGCCGCTATCGCTTTAGAGTTGGCAAAAAATGGGCTCAAAGTCATAGGAACCGCCACCACCGACGATGGAGCGGCCAAGATTCGTGCCACATTGTCTGCATTTGCCGGGTGTGATGGGCGTACGTTGAATGTGACGGATGGTGCGGCTGGAGATGCCTTGGTGGAGGCGGTCGTGAAGGAATACGGTGCTTTGCATGTGCTAGTAAACAACGCAGGGATTACCCGAGACAACTTGGCGATGCGCATGAAGGATGAGGATTGGGACGCCGTGATGGATGCCAATTTGAAAGGTGTTTTTCGCATGAGCCGCGCAGTCATGCGCACTATGATGAAGCAGCGTTATGGCCGCGTGATCAACATCACCTCGGTGGTAGGCGCCTCGGGCAATCCCGGCCAAGCCAACTACGCTGCGGCCAAGGCGGGTGTTGCTGGGATGACCCGGGCGCTGGCTCGCGAGCTGGGTTCGCGCAATATCACCGTCAACTGCATTGCACCAGGCTTTATTGCCACTGATATGACGGCCAGCCTTGCGGATGACCAACAAAAAGCTTTGCTTAGTCAAATTCCCTTGGGGCATTTAGGGCAGCCGTCGGACATCGCCCATGCGGTGGTGTATCTCGCTTCGCCTTGGGCTGGATACGTGACAGGACAAGAGTTGCACGTCAACGGCGGCATGTACATGTAAGCTATATGGTTTGGCCGATTTGTCCGTTCGGCTGCCGGGTTGGAACTAGGGTTCCAAGGCCGGGTAAAATTACGGATTAATTTACTACCCTTAGAGGGAACTCATGAGTGATATCGAAGTACGCGTAAAGAAAATTATTGCTGAGCAATTGGGTGTTGAAGAATCTCAAGTGACCAACGAAAAAGCCTTTGTGGCCGATCTCGGCGCTGATTCGCTGGACACTGTGGAATTGGTGATGGCATTGGAAGATGAGTTTGGAATTGAAATTCCTGACGAAGATGCGGAAAAAATCAACACCGTGCAAAACGCGATTGATTACGCCAACGCGCACAAAAAAGCTTAACTTGGTGTTAGCGGCACTTTGCCGCTGCGTAGGGCTGCAGGCAGTGGTGATGTTGCCCCTGCCTGCTTTGG
>JBIIYT010000017.1:0-16266 GCA_044346675.1 Rhodoferax sp.
AGGTTGGGCTGTGGATCTTTGGCGCTTTCTGCCGCAAGCTTCACCGGCAGCTCTTCCTTTGTGACTTGATTTTGATTAAGGAAGTAGCTGCCTTGTGCGTCTACGCTGAGCTGTAGGGTATCGGGCTTTACGTTTTGTGGCTGGCTGCTTGCCTTGGGCAGTTCTACATTGACCGCGTGTTTCATCACCGGAATGGTGATCATGAAGACGATGAGCAACACCAACATCACATCCACTAGCGGCGTCATGTTTATCTCATTCATCACCGGCGTATCGTCCTCAAAGGACGGCTCTTGCGTTCCAAAGGCCATGGTGTTCCTGATCTACGCTTTTTTTACGGGGGCGACTTTGCTGACGCGCGCGCCTGTCACAAAGTAGGCATGCAGGTCATGGGCGAAGCGGTTCAACTTGGTCAGTATCGATTTATTGCCCCGCACTAAGGCGTTGTAGCCCAGCACAGCGGGTATGGCCACGGCCAAGCCTAGTGCGGTCATGATGAGCGCCTCGCCAATCGGACCGGCCACTTTGTCGATGGTGGCCTGGCCCGCTGCGCCAATGCCCACAAGCGCGTGGTAAATGCCCCAAACGGTGCCAAACAAACCCACAAACGGCGCGGTAGAGCCCACCGATGCCAATATGGCCAGACCTGCTTGGAAGCGCGCGGTGCTGTCGTCTATGGAGTTGCGCAGGGCGCGGCTAATCCAGTCGCTGATGTCTAGCGTGTTGTGCAAATGGGATTTGGTGCTGTGGTGGTGCGCGGTAGCTTCATGGCCAGCTTGGGCCAGTTGCACAAAGGGGTTGCTGGTAGGCGAGGCAGCTGGGGTACCTAGCTGGGCGAGGCCGCTGGCAAAGTCTTCGCTGTGCCAAAAAATTTCAGTGCGCTGGCCCAGGCCTTTGTATTTAAAAATGTCCAGCGCTTTAATGAGGATGACCATCCATGATGCAAGCGACATGACCAGTAGCAGCAGCGCAACCGATTTGGTAACCCAATCGCTTTGCGTCCAAAGTGTGAGCAGGCCCAAGGGTTGGCCAAGTTGTGAATCCATATTTACTCCAGTAAAAATTGAAAGGGAACGTTGAACCACATGGCCTGTGCCACGCCAGCGCGTTTGCCGGGCACGTAGCGCCAGCGCAGTGCGGTAGCTAAGGCTGCCTGGTCTAGGCGCTCAAAACCGCTGCTATGCGAGATCTCTGCTTGCTGCGCTGTGCCGTCTGCCCCTATGAGGGTGCGCACTACCACCTTGCCTTGCTCCCCCAGGCGCTTGCTCATGAGGGGGTAGTGTGGCTTGGGGTTGTTTAGGTAGTCGGCGTCGCTGGAGGGTAGCTCTACTTTGGGCGGGGCAACGCTTGCCATGGCGGCTGGCGTGCTCGCTAGGGTGTTGGGGGTGCTGGGGATGTTTGTGGTGGTGGCTGGGCTTGCCTGGGTGCTGGGTGCAGATGTGCTCAAGGGCGCAGTTTGCGCCTCAACAGGTGCAATAGATGACGTCATAGGAGTGCTGGGCGCTACTGTTTTAGGAGCTATTGGTGTGCTTTCTACATGTGCCGGAGGCATTTTTTGTATACTTTTTTGTGGCAATTGCGCTTGTAGCTTCACTTGTGGCTTTACTTGCGGCTCAGCTTGTGTATCGGGCGCGTCGCTGGGCACAGGGCTGATTTCGATCAACACCTGGGCGGGTATGACGATGTCTGCCAGTCGGTGCAGCAAGCCCGTGTGTAGCGCCCAAAGCGCGCCCAAGTGCAGGAGCACAACACTGATACCCGTGGCGATGTTGCGGTGCATAGGGGTTAGGGTTTTATGCGTCGCCAAGCCAAAATTGCACTTGTCATGGAAAACCAGGTACCTAGCATCAACGCTGCCAACATCACAATATCCCACAGTGGCCTGCGCTGCAGCAACCAGCCAAAGTCCCAGCTGTGCAAGCCGTTGTAGAGCCAGCGTTGTGCCCTGCGGCTGGTATCTAGTTTGCCCAGCAATTGCCCGTTGCTTGCATCGACATGCAGCCAGGTTTTCTGGGGATCATCAAGTTCGACGCGCCATATTGGTAGCGGCTTTTTTGCATCTCTTGCATAGTAATAGGCATCAAATTCGTCCAATTTTTGCAGTGCCGCAATCGCTGTGCTGGTGTAGCGCTGTGTGGCTTGGCTCACGGCCTGGGCATCCCACACAACAGCTGCGCCAGTTTGGGCTGTGAGCGTACTTTGGCCCTGCGGCCCACGCAGCCATAGGTGCAGTTCATTTTTAAATGGGAAGAATTCAATCTCTGTGACTGGGTGCTGTACTTGGTTTAATGCGCTTTGCTTTGAGGGTTTGAAACCAATAGGCCTATCTTGCAATTCGGCAATAGTGGCCAAAGAGCCGCCGTGCCAGCGACTTTTTTCTTCCATCGTAAAACTCCCGTTGGAAAAAACTTTGAACGGGTTCATTGAAAGAAGGCCACTGAGTAGCCAACTCAAAATAACCACTGCTGCAAGTAATCCCAAAACATGGTGCTGGCGCAGCAAGCCGGTGTAAGGGGTTTGGTTGCCGCGTGCATAGCCTGTGGGGCGCCAACGCATGAGGCCAATCACTGTGCCCAGAATCGCAGTGAGCAATGCGTAGCTGGACAGCACTACAACTACCCAATGCCAAAGTTCAGCCCGTTTGCGTAGATCGGTGGGGTATACCCAGTGCACCACTGAGCCAAGCCAGCCAAGCCAACGCTCAACGCGAGAGGTGTCTCTGACGAGTTCTCCGGTGCGTGAAGATACGTAATGTACGTCGCCGTTCTCCATTGGTACCACCCATAGCGGTCGATGTGCATCCAGCGATGAAGATACGCTCCATTGGTCTATGTCGATAAGAGTTGCACTTTGGGCCGCTGTACCACTAAAGTTGCTTGCAGAGCGCATGGCGCTGTGCGCATCTACTTGTATGCCGCTGCCATCGATGGCGCTTACTCCCCGCCAGCCTTGCGTCGTCTGGATCGCATACATGGGCTGGTCGTTGAGGTTTTTCAAGGTCAGCCGCAGCACCTGCTCGCTGTGTAGCTGGCGCAAAACTTCCGCTGGATGGATGGGTGTCGGATTGGGTGAGAGCGGTGTCAGGTGTGCAAGTCGTTCCTCGTCGTAGAGGTTGGGAAAAGGCACATACATCATGATGAAAGCCGAGACAAACCACAGCACCATCAGCAAGCAGCCGAACAGGCCCATCCAACGGTGCCACAGAAAAAGCATGCGCTTCATAGCTACACGCTTAGAACGCAATGCGGTAGCTCAGCTCTGCACTGCGTGGGGCACCTATCATGACCTGGTTGGCCGCGCTTGCACCGCTCCAGGTGGCGTACAGCTCGTCCGTAATGTTGCGTATGCGAAAGGTGAGAGACCCCGGTTTTACATTCCAGCTTGCATAGACATCCATAGTCCGGTAGCCATTGATCCGCACTGTGTTGGCAGTATTTGTGTAGAAGTCATCTACTTGATTGAGGCTTGCCCCCAGTTTTAGTGGCGTACCTTGCATCTGGTAGTCAGCCCAGAGGTTTGAAACCCGATTGGACACATTGGGTGGTCTGTTGCCCACGCGTGAAACACCGCCCGCTTCTGTTAGATCGTCATATTGGGCCGTTACCAAAGCCAGGTTGCCGCTCACACTTAACTGCTTAGTGGCGCGCCATGCAGCAGATAGCTCGATACCCTTAGATGATTGCGCACCCGAATTCACGGTAATGGCTGGGGTGGTCGAGTCTCGGGTTAGGATGTTGTTCAACTTGATCTGGTACACCGCTAGCGTGTAGTCCAGCTTTCCTCCGAACAGAGATTGTTTTATCCCTATCTCTGTTTGCTCGCCTTTAGAAAGCTCAAATGCAGAGTTCGCCGCCGACAACAAAAGCAGGTTGCTTGTACCAACGGGCGCTGCTGCATTGGTGTACTGGGCATACACCGACGTGTCCTTGTCAAAGGCAAAAACCGTACCCAAGCGCCATGAATTTGGGTTGTAACTCTGGCTAAAGCTGCTAGTGGCCCCAGTGTTCAGGTCGTAAATGCTACGTTCAACTGTGACCTTGTCGTTGCGAACTCCGCCGATCAGTGTCAACTGATCAGTGAGCGAAAGTGCATCTTCTGCAAATATCGAAAATGTGGGAATGTTGGTTTTAAAGTTAGTGCGATTTCCAGCACCTGTGAAAAAACTTGGGTTGTCGCTGAAGTTGCTATAGATCGGATTGGATAAATCGACTCTTAAAGCAGTGTTGGTGCCGGCAGAGCCATCAGAAAAGCGGCGCTCTGTTGCGAAGTTGGTTTGTGTGAACTCCATTCCAACTACAAAACGGTTGCGCATGCCGCCCAATGGGCTGGTGTTGGCAAGGTCAATACGGTTGCCCAGCACTTGGTGATCATGACCAATGTCGACTAAATCGCGATTTAACAAGTTGGGGGCAACAAAGCTATAGCTCTCCGAATTGCGCCAACGGCGATTTGCTGTGAAGTAAGAGAGTTCGTTACGTACAGACCATTGCGGCGCAACTTCCCACTGCAGTTTGGCGCGGCTCCAGACGCTTTCATTCTTCATGACGGCATCGTTGACGTTGTAGTTCTTAAAGGCCAACGCGCGATCAATAACCCGGCCAGTTGAATCGGTCACAACATTGCTAGGGTCTTTTGCAACATTTGCTGGCACCAAGGGGCTGCCCCAATACGATAGCGCCTTGTCATTGATGTAATCTACGGTCAAATCAAGCTTCAGATCGCGAGTGAGCTTGGATGTATATCCCAGCGTGAGGTTGTCAAAGGACTGCTTGTTGCGTTCTATATAGCCATCTGTTTCCTGATGGCTGTAGTCAATTCGCAAAGCGCTGTTTTCACCCACCGCCGTGCCTAGCCCTAGCCCTGCGCGCATAGTGTTGAAGCTGCCGTAAGACACCATGGCCTCTTTGGATGGGTTGTTGCGGTCGGGGCGTTTGGTTACAAAGTTAACCACACCGCCAATGGCACCTTCACCATAAAGAACCGAAGCTGGGCCTTTGAGAATTTCAATGCGTTCATAGTTCCATGTGTCTTGCGGACGACTGGACATGGATGACGTTGAGATGCGACTCCCGTCAAACAAGTAGGTGACAAAGCCACCCGTGAAGCCCCGTGTGGAGCTGACAGATGGGCTGCCCGGGTTACCGCCTGCTTGCATGCCAACGCCGCCTCGCAAGGCCTCTTCAAATGTGCGGGCACCGCGCTGCTCTATTTGCTGTTGTGTGATCACTTCTATCGATGCGGGTGTTTCCTTAATGCTGAGATCAAGGCGAGAAGCTGCATCGGCTGTTTTCGTCAAATTGGGCGATAAGTCTTGTTGATACTCGCGTATTTCGACGGTCCCCAATGATTTTTGTGCCTGCACAGCAGGACTGATCACCAGCGCAGGAGTGCCTAGTATGGCAAGGGTTAGTGGCGTAAGTTTCATGGGCGTTTGTTGATAATCATGGAGTTAAAAATCAGAGCATCGAGTAGCGTCGTAAGCGCCACACGGTGAACAGGCCCAGCAACATCGTGAGCGCTGTCAGTTGCAGCAGTCGCATGGCCACATCAACTTGCACTGCAGACGGCGGGCTTTCCTGCCAGCTGAAACGCGGAAGGCTTTCGAAGTCGGCCTCTGTCATGGCGGTGCCATTGAGCATTCGGGGGGCGAAATATTGCTTCCATTCAACGTGAAACTCGGACATCTGTTGCTGAAAGCTGAGGTAGCGACGAGAGCCATTTCCCGCAAGAGCTGCCATGCCCTCATGCGCCACGATGGCCGGGGACAGCACGCTGTAGCGCTCCACTAGAGCCTGCTGCCCCGCCAGTTGCTCGTCAAATCTGTCGAGCACAGACTGGATTGCGGTATCTGTGTCTTTGTGCAACAGGTACATGCCTTTGCGCCGTGGTGGCACCTCGATCTTGCCGTTCTTCGGTAAAAGAATTGCGGGGTCCTGGGTGTAGCGGTAGTCGGTACTGAGGAGGCTGTTGTAGCGGTTGAGCGCATCAATGGTGATAAGCCGCGTGCGTGTTGCCAGCTCAATGCGCGAGGGCGCTGGGCTGGCCAACGAGACCGCCAGATTCAGCAAGACCGGCAGCACCAGCACCAGCACAACCCAGCTGCCTATCAACATCAATGCATTGGCGGCGGATGAGCGCCCCAGCGCATTGACAGCAGCGGCCAAAGCCAACCAGAACATGCCATACATACCCACCAAGCCAGCCCATGCCAGCAGCAATGCCAGCCCATTGGCATCGCGAACTTCAGGTCGTGCTAGCAGCAACACCAAGATTGGAAGTGCCATAGCCAGCCCGATGATTACGGTCGCGCGCACTGCAAGCTTGGCCAGTACCAAGACAGGTAAACCCAGCGGCTGCGAGAGCAACATGCGCAAGGTGCCCTGCTCGCGCTCAGCAGAAAGGAGGTTGTAGCTGAGAGAAAAAATGAGCAGCGGCAGCAGGTACACCAACACAAACGCTAGGTCGAAATGGCCAGACAGAAGATTCCACGGGTTTTCAATCTCACTGTCGTACATAAAGTTGAGTTTGCTGCGGTAGGTGACCTTGTAGTAGCTGGGGAACATGTCCGACTGCCCCACCGCAACAGGTGCCAGTGCGGTGCTTGGTAGCACGGCGTAGCGCCCGCCCATGCCGCTACCCACAGACGCGGGGTCAGCCGGGTTGGCGAAGGGCTCCGGGGTAACGCGCCCCTGCATCATTTCGCGCAACAGCTTGACGTTAGCGCTTTGCTGGGCCTCCTGTTTTTGCAGGACAACGCCAGCCACTTCAGTTCTGGCCTGCGTGTAGGCCAGCCCGTTGTATAGCGCGTAACCCAATAGCATGACCAGCAAGGCGCTGACCAGCCATATGGTGCGGTCGGCCAACAGCACCCGGCCTTCGTGGCGAAACACAATGCAAAACATCCGCCAGAGAGTTTGTAAATTTTTCACGGTGCTGGCCTTATAGGATGCGGCGTGCCGTAGCCCGCAATGCCAGACATAGACTGCCAGCTAGCACCGCCAGTAAGACCAGTAAGCTAAATGCGTTGCGTCGCAATGCAACTCCTACGCTGGCTGGCTGGTAACTAAAGCGGGGAACCGCAGCCCAGAGTTTGCTGTCTGCTTGGTAGGCGAAGTGCTGGTTGCCCAGTGGGTCAGCATGCTTGACCAGGTCGGCGCTCATCAGGTCTTGCATCAGGCGGCGCTGTTGCTCGGCCGCTACCGAAAAGTCTTGATGGTTGGCAAAGTCGGTGCCCGCCATGCCCATGGAGTACGACCGCAATGCCAGCAGTGGTACCACCAAACCCGCCCACTCTTGGCTGCGCTGCTGGTGCGCGAAGGAATGCCACAAGTCGCCAAAGTGCCGGTCTGTGACGCCGTAACCCGCATGGTCATCTACCTGTAGTGCAGCCCCCCATTTACTCAAGGGCAAATCAGCCCCCCAGCGTTTGTCGACTCCAAAGTTTTCTTTCCACGCCTGCTGGTAATGCGCATGCAGGTCTTCGTCCATCTTTTTACTGAACTCTAGCCTTGAGGGGCTTGGGTTTAGCGTACGGGCCACGTCCGATGCGAAGCGTGGCACCATCAGGGTGCAGACAATCCAAATTCCTAATAAAACGACCAAGGCTGCCCGTGACGAGCGCGCCCACACAGATACCGCCAACACCACAAAAATCGCACTGGCAAAGTAGATGGCATAAGCAACACCCAATGCCAACAGGCGCAGTGCGGCATCACCACGCAGGGTGGGCTCCAGTCCCCATAAGCTAGCCGCTAAGGCTGCGAGGCCCGCAGGCACCAGCAGTACGCCCAGCGCGCCAGCCAGCGCCATGCCCTTCCCCCAGAGTAGCTGACGTGCCGTGATGCCCAGACTCAGAGTCTGGCGCAAGGTACCTTGCTCACGCTCCCCTGCAAAAGCATTGAACCCCAGCACGACTATCAGCAGGGGGCCCAGCACCTGCAGCACCCAGGCGGCGGACAACTGCCCCAGCCGCTGCAAGCCGGTTGCGTCCTGCGCAGGGCGAAACTTGACCTCACTTTGGCGATGTGCCTGTAACCAGAGCGTGGAGCCCACGTAGGGCGTGATTCCGGGGTCGATCACCGACAGCGGTGGCTCGGGCTTGAAGACGTGCATGCCCTGATGGGCTGCGTCGTGGGGGTGGCGGGTGTTTTGGCTGACCCAATCGTTGTAGTCCAGCTTTTGCGCTGCAACCCGCTCGCCACTGATGGCGCGCTGGTGTTGCCAGCCTACGGCCATGGCCGTTAGCAACAAGATCAGCACCAGACCACCAGCCCAGTGCAGGCGGCCATCTCTGAGGTATTCGGAAAAGTCTTTTCGCGCAATCCAGCGCGGCAGGTTGAGGGCGTGCATCCTTACGCCCTCATGTGCTGTAGGTACAGCGCTTCAAGGTCGGTGTGGCTGATGTCCTCGCTGTTGAGCTCAGCCACCAGTTGCCCGCGTTTCATGATGCCGATGCGCGTTGCCGTCTGCTTGGCGTGAAACAGGTCGTGCGTTGTGGTGAGTACCGCCACCCCCTCGCTGCTGGCTTTTTTAAGCAATTGTGAAAACTCGTTGGCCGCTGACGGATCTAGCCCCGAAGTGGGTTCATCCAGTAGCAGAGCCTTGGCTTCTTTGGCCATGGCAATCGCAATACCCACTTTTTGACGCATGCCTTTGGAGTAGGCCGAGACGTGGCGCCCCGCCTCTTTGGCATCCAGCCCCACGCCGGCAAGCAGGTTCATCAAGCGTTCTTTTGCAAGCCGCTGACCCGTGGCGAGCGCTGCAAAGTAGTCCAGATTTTCCAGCCCTGAAAGTACCCCGTACAACATGACCTGCTCGGGGATATAAGCCAGATCACGTTTGGTTTGCAAAGGCTCTTGCGTTACGTCCCTGCCATTGACCTGCGCGCTACCGCCGGAAGGTTCTAGGAAGTTAAGGAACAGATTGATCAGCGTGGTCTTTCCCGCGCCGTTGGCACCCAGCAGGCAGTAAATATCGCCTGGTGCAACACGCAGAGACACGCTGTCAAGCGCCCGGTTTTCGCCAAAACTCTTACTTAGCTTGTCTGCTTGCAGCATGGGGATGTGTTTCCTATTATCGCAACTGGGTTGCAATAATAGCGCAAATACCGCATTAAATGCAACTAGGTTGCATTTAATGCGGTACTGTGGGCAAATTAGATGAGTTTGCGGGGCGACCGACTTTCTACTGTGGTGCGAATGGCCGCAATGTGCTCTGGCGTAGTGCCACAGCATCCGCCCACAATGTTGAGTAGGCCGTCGTGTGCAAATTCGCCCAGTAGCCGGGATGTGACATCAGGCGTTTCGTCAAAGCCCGTCTCGCTCATGGGGTTGGGCAGGCCCGCGTTGGGGTAGCAGCTGATAAAGGTATCACCCGCCACGCTGGCCAACTCTTGCAGGTAAGGGCGCATCAGTGCCGCACCCATCGCGCAGTTCAACCCAACAGAAAGTGGCCGCACATGGCGCACGCTGTGCCAAAAGCCAGCAACCGTTTGGCCACTGAGCACACGGCCTGAAGCATCGGTGACCGTGCAGCTCAACATGACGGGCAAGCGCTCGCCACTGGCTTCAAAAAACTCTTCAATCGCAAAAGCTGCTGCCTTGGCATTGAGCGTGTCGAATATGGTTTCTACCAGCAGTACATCGGCACCGCCCTCCACCAAGCCTTCGACCTGTTCACGGTAGGCTGCTCGCAGGGCCTCAAAGTCGGTATTGCGCGCGCCGGGGTCATTCACATCGGGGCTGATGCTGGCGGTGCGCGGGGTGGGCCCAATGGCCCCCACTACAAAGCGCGGATGCTGTGGCGTACTGATGGCATCACACGCCGCCCTTGCCAAGCGGGCCGCCGCAACGTTCATTTCGCGGGCCAAGTGGGCGAGGTGGTAGTCCTCCTGCGCAATAGAGGTGGCTCCAAAGGTGTTGGTTTCTATCAGGTCTGCCCCCGCTTGCAGGTAAGCGGTGTGAATGTCGGAAATGACGTGGGGCTGTGTGAGGTTGAGCAACTCGTTGTTGCCTTTGAGCTCATGCGGGTGGTCGGTAAAACGTGTCCCTCGAAAATCAGCCTCGGCAAGTTTGCGCTGCTGAATCATGGTGCCCATGGCGCCGTCTAGCAGCACAATGCGCTGCTTTAAAAGGTTGGGCAGTGCTTGTGCGCGGGTATAGGTATGAGGGTTCATTTTGCTGAAATTTGTGAGAGGTGTTTCAGGTGCTCGGCACAGTCGTCCAAGCTGAAGGTGCCTAATGTTTTGCCGGAGTGGTCCCGAATAGATACTGTTTTATTCGTGACTTCATCGCCCCCAACCACCAGCAAAAAAGGCACTTGCAGCAAGGTTTGCTCGCGGATTTTGTAGCCTATCTTTTCATTGCGAACATCACACGCCGCACGCATGCCGGCCTTGCGCAGCGTTTGCATGACCAGCGTGGCGTAGGGTCCATGCGCCTCGGTGATGGAGAGCACCACAGCTTGCACTGGAGCCAACCAGGCAGGCAACTTGCCAGCGTAGTGCTCTAGCAATATGCCGATGAATCGCTCCAGCGAGCCGAACAATGCGCGGTGCAGCATCACTGGCCTAACACGCTGGCTTTCTTCGTTCACGTAATCAATATCAAAGCGTTCGGGGAGGTTCATGTCCACCTGTAAGGTGCCGCACTGCCAGTCTCGGCCTATGGCATCGCGCAACACAAACTCCAGTTTGGGGCCGTAAAACGCACCTTCGCCGGGGTTGAGCTTGTAATCCAATTTCAACCCTTCAAGGGCTTGCACCAGAGCACCCTCTAGCAAATCCCAGGTCGCGTCATCCCCCATGCGATTGACCGGGCGGGTGGAGAGTTTGATGGCTATGTTTTCAAAGCCAAACTGTCGGTAGATGTCCAGCACCAGCGCCACTACATCGCGGCATTCGCTGTCCATTTGCTGGGGTGTGCAAAAGATGTGCGCGTCATCTTGGGTGAAGTGGCGCACCCGCATCAAACCGTGTAACGCACCTGAGGGCTCGTAGCGGTGTACTTTGCCGAACTCTGCCATTCGGATGGGTAAATCGCGGTAGCTTTTAAGACCGTGTTTGAACAGCGACACCCCACCGGGACAATTCATGGGTTTGAGCGCAAAGACCCGCTCATCCTCCGTGGTAGTGGTGAACATGTGGTCGCGGTAGTTGGCCCAGTGGCCTGAAATTTCCCACAGGCTGCGGTCCATCACGTCGGGGGTATTGACCTCCACGTAGCCCGCATCTTCCTGCCGCGCGCGCATGTAGCTGATGAGTTGCTGGAAGACCGCCCAGCCACGGGGGTGCCAGAACACGGCACCGGGCGCATCGTCTTGAAAGTGGAACAAGTCCAACTCACGGCCCAGTTTGCGGTGGTCGCGCTTTTCGGCTTCTTCCATGCGTAGCAGGTAGGCGTCCAAGCTGGCTTTGTCGGCCCATGCAGTGCCGTAGATTCGCTGCAGCTGTTCGTTTTGGGCATTGCCACGCCAGTAGGCCCCCGCCAGTTTGGTGAGTTTGAACGCCTTGAGAAACCGGGTGTTGGGCACATGCGGGCCGCGGCACATGTCCACATACTCTTGGTGAAAATACAGACCCATCGCGGTCTCGTCAGGCATGTCTTCGATCAGGCGCAGTTTGTAGTCTTCACCGCGCGCGTCGAACAGGGCCACTACTTGCGCGCGTGGAGTTACCTTCTTGATGACGTCGTAGTCTTGCGCAATGAGCTGCCGCATGCGCTGCTCTATAGCTTCTACGTCGGCTGGCGTGAACGGGCGCTCGTAGGCGATGTCATAAAAGAAACCATCGGCAATTACCGGGCCAATCACCATGCGCGCAGTGGGGTACAACTGCTTAATGGCATGCCCCATCAGGTGGGCGCACGAATGGCGGATGATGTCCACCCCATCGGCATCTTTGGGGGTGATGATCTGTACCGTTGCATCAGCTTCAATGGCATCACAGGCATCGACTAAAAGACCGTTGACGCGCCCGGCAAGGGTGGATTTTGCAAGCCCTGCGCCAATGGAAGCGGCTATGCCTTGGGGGGTGATACCAGCGGGGTAAGTTCGAGTCGATCCGTCAGGCAGAGTAATACAAATGGCGCGTTCTACTACAAGGTTGCTCATGGTTGAAATCTCAGGTTAATGGGCGCAGTGCGGTAGTGGGCTTACAGTTGGGTGGGGTTAGGAACATCGCCATACACGGCGAACGGGTCAAAGGTTTTTTCTGTCTCCACAAAGTCCAACCTCCCACTGGGCAGATGCACAGCCCGGTAAAAGCAACTGCGGTAGCCCACATGGCAACTGGCACCATTACCCGCCACGCGCACGCGCAGCCACACGGCATCTTGGTCATCGTCAATGCGCATCTCGACCACTTGCTGGGTTAAACCGCTGGTGGCCCCTTTGTGCCATAACACTTGGCGGCTGCGGCTGTAGTAGTGGGCTTCGCCCGTGCTGATGGTGCGCTCCAGCGCCTGTGCATTCATGTAGCCGACCATTAGCACCTCCCCGGTATCGGCTTGCGTGGTCACACAGGTGATGAGACCATCGGCATCAAATTTGGGCGCCAACTCGGCACTCTCCTCGACTTGTTCAATGCTGGTTCTGGGGGCGAAGCTTGTCATGCGCTCAGGCATATCGGTGTCCTTGTTGTGCTAGCGGGTTGATGGCAGCAAGTACTTCTTGCCGTGCCTGTGCATCAGTGCGGTACAGGCCCAGCAAGCGTTGGGTCACGGTGGTAGAGCCAGGCTTGTACACACCGCGTGTGGTCATGCACATGTGTTGGGCGTCGATCACCACTGCTAGGCCACGGGGTTGCAGCACCTCAAAAATCGCATCGGCAATTTGGCTGGTCAAGCGCTCCTGAATCTGCAGGCGCTTGGCATACAGGTCTACCACCCGCGCCAGCTTGCTCAATCCCACCACGCGCTTACCCGGCAGGTAGGCAATATGGGCAAGGCCGACGATGGGTACCAGGTGGTGCTCGCAATGGGACTCAAAGCGAATGTTGCGCACCAGCACCATGTCGTCGTAATCGCCCGCCTCTTCAAAGGTGGCGGAGAGCACCGCTTTGGGGTCTTGCCCATAGCCTGAAAAAAACTCTTGGTAGGCGCTGGCCACCCTGCGGGGCGTGTCTTGTAGCCCTTCGCGGGTGGGGTCGTCGCCTGCCCAGCGCAGAAGGGTGCGCACTGCGGACTCCACTTCGGCGAGTTCGGGGCGATCTGTCATACGCTCCTCACGCTGCGACGCAGGCCTTTTTCCAACACATCGCGCGGCAAGTCTTTGCCGATGAACACCATCTTGCTTTCGCGCAGCTCACCTTTTGCCCACGGGCTTCCTAGGTCAGAGCCCATGAGCATGTGCACCCCTTGGAACACGATGCGTTTGTCCACCCCCGCAATATTCAAAATGCCCTTGTAACGCATGAGTTGGGGGCCATACACCTGGACGATACTGCCCAAAAAGTCTTCAATATCTTCGAGGTCAAGCGGCTTGCTTTCGCGAAAAACAAATGACGTGATGTCATCGTCATGTTCGTGCGCCACATCGCTCAGGAAGTCCGGCTCAATCTCCAAAATGGCATTGAGGTTGAAACCCCTGATGTCCAAAATTTGTTCCAAAGCCGCCACTCCCTTGCGCGACTCTGCAATGCTGGCGCGTGGGTTGATGCGCGCCAAGCGCTGGCGCAGCGCGCTCACTTCAGCGGCCTCCACTAAATCTGTCTTGGTGAGCAAAATGCGGTCTGCAAAACCCACCTGCTCTTGTGCTTCGTGGTGCTCGTCGAGCTGCTGCCCGGCGTGTTTTACATCCACCAGCGTGATGATGGCGTCGAGCATGTAGTTCTGTATGACATCTTCATCCACAAAAAATGTCTGCGCCACAGGTGCAGGGTCGGCCAAGCCAGTCGTTTCAATCACTACACGGTCAAACTTCACCGTGCCTGCTTTGCGCTTGGCTGCTAGCTCGCCCAGTATGCGCACCAAATCGCCACGCACGGTGCAGCAGATGCAGCCGTTGTTCATCTCTACAATTTGCTCACCCTGCTCTTGCACTAGCAGTTCGTTGTCAATACCGGCCTCGCCAAATTCATTTTCAATCACTGCAATGCGGTGGCCGTGCGGTTGTTTGAGGATGTAGTTGAGCAGCGTGGTTTTGCCACTTCCAAGAAAGCCGGTGAGGATGGTGACGGGGATAAGGGTGGAAGACATTAGAAATTCCTTAAAAGTAGATTGATTCAATAGACCGATGGCCTTGCGTGCCCAAAGGTGTTTGCTTGCGGATGGTGTTTTTAGTCCGCACTCAGGTCAACACTGCGCATCAGCAAGCCCGACGGGTGGCCGCCGACCTTCAGTTGGTCGGTTTCCTTCATATCCTGGGTGCGCAGAACATGGACTAAGCCGGTGCGTGCATCGCTAATCACCACGCGCCCCTCAGCGACAGCTAATTGCGGTTTGGGCAGACGTTTGTCTGCATCGGTGGCATCGTCCTTCCACGGTGGAATGACGGAGGTTTTCCTGAGCACCCTTTGGGTGCTGCTGTCCAGTGCCACAACAATGCCGGTCTCCAGCAATGCAAAAGTGGTGTGAGGGTGTTGGTCGTCCCATGCAAAGTGCAGTAGCTTGGCGGGCAAGGTCACTGCGGCCAGTTGGGGGGCTGCATTGTGGGGCTGCAGGCGGATGAACAACAGCCCATCTGCCCCAAAATTGCCCACAAAATGACCCTCGCCGCGGGCTTGCAACAATGTGCGTACCATGCGCGCGTCGCTACCAGCCGGATACGGTAGCAGGGTGAAAGCGCCGTGGCCTTGTTGTGCCGCATCGTCCCAGACCAGTAGGCCGTTGGAGCACCCAAATACGTGCCACGCGCCAAAACTGGCGTCTCCGTGTTGCTTTACGCACGGTGGGCTGCGTTGCAGCAGGGTGTTACTAGCGTCAATCAGCTGTGTTGCTTCCGGCAGGCTGCCTTCTGGCGCTCCCACGGTGACTAGGAATCGTTGGCGCGGCAGTGGAACGGCCAGACCGTGGTGCGCAGCGTTGGCTTTGATGGCAGTGGTCTCGTTCGGTGCTGTGGGGTTGTAAATGCGTGCTACGCCTTCGCCGTCATAAAAGATGGCTAGCTTGCCGTTACCAGGATTGGCATGGGATGGTTTTTGGCCGAACGAGATCGGTTTGGACAACACCGGCTTAGCGGTGATCCAGTGCTGGTGGTCGCCATGGTCTTCACGCTTGAGCCCCAGATGGAGCATTTGCACCGCCCCGCTTTTGCCTTGAACGACTACGACTTCCATATCCGACAAGCCTGGGCGCAGGCGTGCTGGACTCTGGGTTGTTAAAACGGCCACTTCTTCACGTTCCTCCACATCCCAAATGCGAATAGTGGGTGTCTTGGCATCGGCCACGGCCAAGCGCCATACGCGGGCTTCGTCGGTTTTAGCTGGGGGAGATGCGTGGGCGCACAAGGCGCTTACGATGCCCACGGCACCTAAGGTACGGACAATGGTGTGCATGCGACTAAACCGCCTCAACTTCTTGCGTGCGCTCCCACGAAGGAAACGGGTCTTTGAACTCGGCCCAGCCCTTCATGCCTTTGCGGGTTTCGGTGAAGTTCAGGTGCATGGCTTTCCAGGCTTGCTCGATTGCCGCGCGGTCCATTTGGGTGCCAATGAAAACCACTTCGTTGTAGCGGTCGCCATAGGGTTCTTTCCAGTTTTTCTCAATGCCTGCGCGCTGGGGCGTTCCTTTGGCAGGCCAGCGCTGCTGTGACACGGCTGCCCACCACTGGCCCATGGGCTCATGCGTGGCCACGTTGCCCGCGCGCGAATAGCTCACCACCCACTGTGGGCGGCTTGCCAGCCAGATGTAGCCTTTCGCGCGCAGCACTCCACTAAAGGGCTGCTCCATGAAGTCGGCAAAGCGCTGGGGGTGCAGGGGGTCGTGGCTGCGCAGCACAAAGCTGGTGATGCCGTAGGCCTCGGTCTCTGGGGTGTGGCGGCCTTCTAGCTCATGCGCCCAGCCGGGCATGGCGCTGGCGCGTTCTAGGTCAAACTTGCCGGTACCCAAGATTTTGTTCAGGGGCACGGAGCCGTGGTCGGCGTAGACGATCTCCGCCACTGGGTTCAAGGCCTTGATAACGGCGGCCACTTCCCCGCGCAACTTCAAGTCCACCAAGTCAATTTTGTTGACCACCACCACGTCGGCAAACTCGATTTGCTCCATCAACAGCGTGGCCAAGCTGCGGTTATCGTCTTCTCCCGCCGTCTCACCCCGCTGGGCCAGCAGGTCT
>JBIIYT010000193.1:0-5170 GCA_044346675.1 Rhodoferax sp.
CGCGCTCTTCGAGAGTCGGATATAAATCAAGGACTTTCTACATTTTCGAGAAGTGATCTAATGATCTCCACCCTTGCTCATGAGGCAGGTTTCACTTCACAACACGTTACACACCATTTATGCGTTCAAGCGTCCCCTTCGCGGTTTTTTCCGGTTTTCTCGCAGCCGTCTATCTTTGGATCGCTCACACGTCAGGTAGCGAGAAAACTCGCAGTGGCGACCTCCTCGCCGGAGCCTTGCTTTACGGTCCATTGGTTGTCGCTGGGGTTTCTTCTCTACGCTGCAAAACAGACGAGCAAGTTGCATCGCTGCCTTGGGTATTACTTGCAGTCCTTGTACTGAGCACGATCTTTGGGGCAATCCTAGGCTACAACATGGCCGGCGCCTTGGTTGGTTTAGTCAACTTGGTTATTTGTTGGGTGCTGGTCGTAGGGGTTATTAAGGCAGTTAGCACGAAGAAGAATGACGTCTAATCGGTTGCTTGTCACCTACACGCAGTAGCAGAATGCAGGTTACGGGATCCGTTCTCCATGCCAGACGGCCCGACGTCAAGGAAAGCACTTTTCGGGAAGGCCCCTTGCGACACTGCATGTCAAAGAAATCCTGCTGATGGTTCATTACCCAAAGACTGCACGCACTACCAGTTCCTAGCACCCATACACCGCAACTAGCGCATTCGTCATCACCAGTTGCGCAGGCATATCTGCTTCGTACACACCCTCGTTACGCTTAAGCTCAGTGTCAAACAGATCTTTGGCCATGCGGGGCTCTAGGCGGCGGCCGTTCAGGCAGATGGTGGGTTTGGCGCCGTTGCGCATGCCGTGGGCGTGGGCTTCTAGCGCGCCTTCCATGGCGCCTACCAGGTAGTAGCGCACATAGATTTCGCCCTGCTTTTTGTCTGATTTTTCCAAGCCACGCAATTCGCGAATGCTCATGGCTGAGGCGGCCTGCGCCGCACACAAGCCAACTAGGGCCCACACCACGGTGCGGTACCAAGGGGTAGATGCAAAAGTGGTTTTCATGCGGCTTGGTCGCTCAGGCGTGGCCCGTTCTTACACCCGCGGCCGTGGCCTACTTCTTTAAGCGCATTTCCGCGGCACGGGCATGAGCCTGCAGACCTTCGCCATGGGCCAGCACAGAGGCAATGCCACCCAACACTTGCGCCCCAGCTTCGCTCACCTCAATGATGCTGCTGCGTTTTTGAAAGTCGTACACGCCCAGCGGGCTGCTAAAGCGCGCGGTGCCGCTGGTGGGCAGCACGTGGTTGGGACCAGCGCAGTAGTCGCCCAAGCTCTCCGACGTGTAGGCCCCCAAGAAGATGGCCCCGGCGTGTTTGAGCAAGGGCTCCCAGCGTTGGGGGTCGGTGCTGGACACTTCCAAGTGTTCGGGGGCAATGGCGTTGCTGATGTCACACGCCTCTTGCATGCTGCGGGTGTGGATGAGTGCGCCACGGCCGTTCAGGCTTTTGGCGATGATCTCGGCGCGCGGCATTTCGGGCAACAGGCGGTTGATAGAGGCTTGCACTTGGTCTATGTACGCGGCGTCGGGGCACAGCAAAATACTTTGCGCCAGCTCGTCATGCTCGGCTTGGCTAAACAAGTCCATAGCCACCCAGTCGGGCGGTGTGGTGCCATCGGCCAGCACCAAAATCTCGCTCGGCCCGGCAATCATGTCGATGCCCACGGTGCCAAACACGCGGCGTTTTGCGGCGGCTACATAGGCGTTGCCGGGGCCGGTGATTTTGTGCACAGCGGGAATGGTGGCCGTGCCATAAGCCAGCGCGGCCACGGCCTGCGCGCCACCGATGGTGTAGGCGCGGGTCACGCCGGCCACGTAGGCAGCGGCCAACACCAGAGCATTCTTCTCCCCTTTTGGCGTGGGCACGACCATGATGATCTCGCCCACACCGGCCACATGCGCAGGAATAGCGTTCATCAACACGCTAGACGGATAGGCCGCCTTGCCGCCGGGCACATAAATGCCTACGCGGTCTAGGGGGGTGACTTTTTGGCCCAGTAGGTTGCCATCGGCATCGCGGTAGCTCCAACTTTCGCCGCAGGCATTTTTCTGTGCTTCGTGGTAAGTGCGCACGCGCAGTGCTGCGGCTTGCAGGGCATCGCGCTGGGCGGCAGGTATGGCATCAAACGCGGCTTTGAGTTCGGCTTGGGTGAGCTCCAACGCTTGCATGCTGTTGGCTTGCAGGCCGTCAAAGCGTGCTGTGTACTCCAGCACCGCAGCGTCGCCCCGGGCTTGTACGTCAGCCAAGATGTCCGCCACGCGCTGCTCTATAGCGGCATCGGTGTCAGCAGACCAGTGCAAGCGCGCCTTGAACTGGGCATCAAACTGGCTATCTGCCGTCGAAAGACGGGCGGGGGAAGCTATCAAAGTCATAGCAAGTTAAACAATAGCAAGCATGAAAATTTATTTACCCACCGCGCCCGCAAAGGCATCGATGATTTTGCGTAAGCGCTCTTGTTTGAGTTTGAGCGCAGCCTGGTTCACCACCAAGTGGGAGCTGATTTGCATGATCTCTTCCACCTCTACCAAGTGGTTGGCTTTGAGCGTGTTGCCGGTGGATACCAAATCCACAATCGCATCGGCCAAGCCCACCAAGGGGGCGAGCTCCATGCTGCCGTAGAGCTTAATCAAGTCCACATGCACGCCCTTAGCAGCAAAGAATTCGCGGGCTATGGCTACATACTTGGTAGCCACTTTCAAACGCGAGCCTTGCTTGACGGCAGAGGCGTAGTCAAAGTCGGCCCGGGTGGCCACGCTGATGCGGCATTTGGCAATTTGCAAATCCAGCGGCTGGTACAGGCCCTGGCTTCCATGCTCTAGCAAGGTGTCTTTTCCCGTGATGCCTAGGTCTGCCCCGCCGTACTGCACATAGGTGGGCACATCCGACGCGCGCACCACCAGCACGCGCACATCGCTCTGGTTGGTGGTCAAAATAAGTTTGCGGGATTTTTCTGGATCGTCCAGCACCTCGATACCTGCGACTTTGAGCAGCGGCAGGGTTTCTTCGAAAATGCGGCCTTTGGAGAGGGCGAGGGTGATCATTTAATTCTCTCGATATCAGCGCCAAGTCCGCGCAGTTTTTCTTCCATTTGGTCGTAGCCACGGTCTAGATGGTAGATGCGGTCCACCACAGTTTCGCCATCGGCCACCAGGCCGGCAATGACCAAGCTGGCCGAGGCCCGCAGGTCGGTGGCCATGACGGTAGCGCCTGAGAGTTTTTCAATGCCCTCCACCACCGACACTTTGCCGTCGATCTGTATGTTGGCACCTAAACGCACCAACTCGTTCACGTGCATAAAGCGGTTTTCGAAAATGGTCTCTGTCACCTTGGAGTGGCCGTGCGAGATGCAATTGAGCGCCATGAACTGCGCCTGCATGTCGGTAGGAAAACCTGGGTACTCGGTGGTGCGAAAGCTCTGCGCTTTTAAGCGCCCTTGGGACTGCACGCGAATGCCGCCGTCCACTGCCGTCACGGTAGCACCTGCGTCGCGCAGTTTTTCAATCACCGCCTCTAGGTGGTCTGCACGGCCGTGCTTCAAGACCACATCGCCACCCGCGGCGGCCACGGCGCACAAGAAGGTGCCTGCCTCTATGCGGTCGGCCACCACCTGGTGGGTACAACCATGCAACTTCTCTACCCCTTGAATGCGAATGCGGCTGGTACCGTGGCCTTCGATCTTGGCACCCATCTGAATGAGCATTTCGGCCAAATCGGGTATCTCGGGTTCTTGGGCGGCGTTTTCCAAAATGGTTTCGCCTTCGGCCAAAGCCGCTGCCATGAGAAAGTTTTCAGTGCCGGTCACCGTCACCATGTCGGTGGCAATGCGTGCGCCCTTCAAGCGCGTGCGGCGCACACCGTTGACGACTGGCAGCTTGGCGATCATGTAGCCGTGCTCCACCACAATCTCGGCACCCATAGCGGCTAGGCCTTTCAGGTGCTGATCCACCGGGCGCGACCCGATGGCGCAGCCCCCAGGTAGCGACACCGTAGCGTGGCCAAAACGGGCCAACAGGGGCCCCAGTGCCAGCACGGAGGCACGCATGGTCTTGACCAAATCGTACGGCGCCTCGGGCTTGATGGTGTCCGCCGCTTGGAAGGTGATGCCACCGCGCTCGCCGTGGGTTTCTGTTTTTACGCCCATGTTGTCCAGCAAGCGGCGCATGGTGGCCACGTCTTGCAAGCGGGGTACATTGAGAAGGTGCACCGGCTCGCTGGTAAGCAAGGTGGCACACATCTCGGGCAGGGCGGCGTTTTTGGCGCCAGAGATGGTCACAACGCCTGCGAGTTGGCGGCCGCCGCGAATTAATAGTTTGTCCATAAATGTTTAGTGTGGATGTAGCAAGTGGGCTGCATTAAGCTGCCTGCTTTGCCCACTCAGTGGGGGTGTAGGTTTTCATGGACAAGGCGTGTACCTCGTCCGTCTGCATGCGGTTGCCCAGGGTGGCATACACCTGCTGGTGGCGCTGAATCAAGCGCTTGCCTTCAAACGCGACGGATACCACAGTGGCGTACCAATGGCGGCCATCGCCCTCTAGCTGGCACTGTTCGCAGGGTAGGCCTGCGGTGATGAGGGATTTGAGTTCTTCAGCGGTCATGGCGTGGGCAATTAAAAGACGACAAATAAGTTGCGTAATGGGTGCGGGTTGATTTGCAGGCAAGTTAGTTGGCAGACGTATGCGACGGACGTTTTAGCTGCGAAGTTTGTAGCCTGTGCGCAGAAGGTACAGCGCCACTGCGCTCACCACCAGCATAGACACCCCCACCACGCCAAAACTCAGCCAAGGCGACACATCGCTCACGCCAAAAAACCCGTAGCGAAAACCATCAATCATGTAGAAAAACGGATTGAAGTGGCTCACGCCCTGCCAAAACGCGGGCAGGGAATGAATGGAGTAAAACACACCGCTCAAAAACGTCATGGGCATAACCACAAAGTTTTGAAACGCGGCCAACTGGTCAAACTTCTCGGCCCACAAGCCCGCAATCAGACCCAAGGTGCCCATGAGCGCAGCGCCCATCAGACCAAACGCCACAATCCACAGCGGTGCGGCAAAACTAATGTCAGTGAAAAGTGCGGAGATGGCAAACACGCCAATACCCACCACCACACCGCGCACGATGGCCGCGCCCACGTAGGCCACAAACCAGTGC
>JBIIYT010000194.1:0-5169 GCA_044346675.1 Rhodoferax sp.
GGGTGTCCCAAGCCTTGAACACTTCGCGGAAAAACTCTGCCTGCAAGGCTGCCGAGCCCGACGTGGCAGCAGCCGAACTACAGCCTATTTCTTCTATGTGGATGGGTTTGGCCGTGTAGTTCACCAAACTCTGGAACACGCCTGCCACCAAGGTGTTGGACTTCATCTGAAAAGTGGCGTCCAGCGGGTAGTGGGTGATACCCAAGAAGTCCACAGTCCCGGTCCAACCCACATCCCGAAATACATCCATGGCCCGCTGCCCGCCTGAGTTGGCCAAGATGAATGTGGGGTCCGTCACCGCCCGCGAGGTAATAACGTAGCCCAGCTTGACCGTGGGGTAATTCGTGCGCATAAAAGCATTCATCTGGAACAGAAAATCCGCATAGTCCGCCCAAAAATTGGCGTCCCCTGCTGCGTTGTAGTTGTCCACCTCGTTGCCCATGACCAAGCTGGTGACGTTGGCGGGACTGATGCGGGTGAACACATAGTTGATCATCGCTTTGGCCCGAGCCTGCAGGGTGGCGTTGTTGAAGCGGGTGCCAGCCAAATCAGCCGGCACAAACTTACCCACCGCGTCCACCGGATGAATGCGCAGCGTGACCTTGATGCCGTCTGACACAGCATACCCATTGAGGGCTGCAAAGGCATTGGAGGGGTCGGTAAATGTGCCTGAGGTGGCTGCCGCGCCGGTGCCTTCTACATCGCTCCAGTTCACGTGCAGCGTTTGGAAGCTGCCACCCAAACTTTTTAAGGCACTGATGCTGGACGCATAGCCGCCCACGCTGGGCACATCCAAAATGTCCATCCCAAACTGACGTGCACCCTTGGCTACCACCGGGGTGTCGGTGCTGCCACTACCGCTGCCTGACCCACCCCCACCGCCTGAACAACCCGCTACTGCCCATAGCAGCGCCAGGGCAATGACTGCAAGCTTGCGCAGTGCCCGAGCGTTGGTGGTGAGTAGAAAGTTCATGCGAAAAAATGGTAGCACTCTGCCCTGGCGTCAGCCAACCGGTGGGCTGCTGTGATGCACCGTTTATCGGTGTTTCTCGGCACCTTTTTTTAAGCAATACGGCGTGAACCCCTTGTAAGCGGCGATGATATGCAACTATGCCAAGCTCAACCCGTGCCACCCCTGACAAAGATGCCATTGCCCTGCTGCCACCCTTTGCGCGGCTAGGGCTAGAGCGCATCACCTTGGTGGCCACAGGCCTGCAGGCCCGAGAGGCCTTTGCGGCGCTCAGCGATACGCCTGCCTGGGGCTTTGACACTGAATCTAAACCTACCTTCAAAGTAGGCGAGGTGTCTGATGGCCCTCACATTGTGCAGCTCGCTACGCTGGAACGTGCGTGGGTGTTCCAGTTGCACGACCCGCAGTGCAGTGCCGTAGCTGCCGAGCTACTGGCTTTGGGTGGCATAGTCAAAGCAGGCTTTGGTCTGGGGGATGACCGCAAACGCATCGTTCACAAAATGGGTGTAGAGCCGGCCGGAGTGCTAGAGCTCAACACCATCTTTCACCAGCGTGGCTACCGTAAGGACATGGGTGTGAAGGGAGCTGTGGCGGTGCTTTTTAACCAGCGCTTTATCAAAAGCAAAAAAGCCGCCACCAGCAACTGGGCCAACGCCAGCTTGACCGAGGCCCAACTGGTGTATGCCGCCAACGATGCGTATGCCGCTATGCGGGTGTATGACGCACTAACTTAAAAGCCCACCTACCAGCACCAGCCCTAGTGCCCACAGGTCTACGCTGTTTTCGTCATCGCGGGCTAACAGGGTAGAGCGTTGCGCCTGTGCTTCGCGTTGCGCGCGTGCCCGGTCGCGCTCCAGCATGACCAAGGCGTCTGCCAGCTGGGGAGCCTGTGCCGTGCCGGTGCCTTTCGCAGCCTTTGCGTAGCCTTCCAGGGCTTTTTCTACCGCGCTAGGGTCTATGAGCGAAAACGCTGATCGGCAATGCGGGCAGGCGTGGTCTTTGCGAATATCCACCGGCGCGCCGCAGCTATTGCAATGAATCACCGCCACGCGCTGGGCTATGTCGTTAATTTCGGGTTGGGTGAGCAGGCGCACAAAGCCCTTCTCTATCAAAAAGGAGGAAAACGCACTAAAACGCCCATGCCGCTGCGGGCAGCGGTAGGTGATATAGCGCCCGGTACGCACTACGTCAAACCCTTGCGTTAAGGTGGTTTTGCAACGCGGGCAACCCAGTTTGGTGGCCAGTGGCTGGCGCGTTGCATCGCGATGGGCGTGCAGCAGCTTGAACAGCTCGGCCACAGCGGCGGGGGTGAGTTTGAGGTTTTCTTGTGGGTCCAGCCACATGCCGTGGCACTGGTAACACAGGTCTAGCTCTACGGTGCCACCGTTTACCTTGGCTAGGGCGTGCTGCTCCATGGGGCCACGGCAAGACGGGCAGGCGGTAGTGGTATTGGGCGCAAGCATGGACTAAATGATACCCGCGGCTTTTCCTTGCCAAAGCGCTAGTGCGATACTAGAGACATGAAAAAATTCTTATGCACCATCCTTATTGCATTAGGCGCACACCTTGCCCACGCACAAGCCCCCGTACCGCTGTTGTGGAAAGTGAGCGATGCAGACAATAGCCTGTATTTGCTAGGCTCCTTTCATATGCTTAAAGCCACCGACTATCCGGTGGCCGCTAGTGTGGACGCGGCGTTTAACGACGCAAGCCAAGTGGTTTTCGAGTTGTCACCCCAAGAAGTAAACGACCCCGCATTAGGCTCAAAGCTGGCAGCGCTAGGCGTGCTCGCCGGTGGCAAAACTTTGCAGCAAAGTGTGTCGGCCAAGACCTGGCGCAAGCTGCAAGCCTTTTCTGCCAAGAACAAGGTGGACCTCGCGAATTTCCAGAACCTCAAACCTTGGTTTGTCGGCTTGATGCTGGCGGTGATGGGCATGCAAAACAATGGTTTTGATCCTGCCTTAGGTCTAGACCAGCAGCTAATGCAGCGCGCCGTCAAAGAGGGCAAAGCCACCCAAGGCCTAGAGACAGGTGATATGCAACTTGCATTGTTCAACAATCTCCCGCCCAAGGAGCAAGACCAATTTTTGGAAGAGGCGCTAGATAGCGGTGGTCGACTCAAGACCGAAATGCAAGCCTTGCACACTGCTTGGCGCAACGCCGATGAGAAAAAGCTCTACCAAGACGTGGGCCTCAAAATGCGCCGTGACTACCCCGAGCTGTACGAAAGCATTAACCGGGGCCGCAACAAAGCGTGGTTGCCCAAGCTAGAGGCATTGCTCAAAGCCAATCAAAAAGACAACGTGCTGGTGGTAGTGGGCGCGCTGCACCTGCTGGGTGATGACGGCGTGGTGAAAATGTTGGCGGCCAAGGGCTACAAGGTAGAGCGCATCAAATAGAGCGCTTTCAGTAGAGGGCATTTACTACCTGCCCCACACCAACGTCAGGTTATTGGCCGGCATCTGGTGGCGCTCTATCAAACGCAAGCCAGCCAGCTTGGCTTGCTGTTCCACCTCTTCACGTTGCCGAATGCCCCAGTTTGCATCGTGCGCGCGCAGGCTTTGGTCAAATTCCACATTGCCTGCAGAAGGTGGCACGTCGTGCTCAAAATACGGCCCGTAGGTCACCAGCACACCGCCCGCAGCTAGGTGGCGCGCACTGCCCTGCATCAGCGCAGCGCAGGCTTGCCATGGCGCTATGTGCAGCATGTTGGCGCAAAAAATTAATTCGAATTCAGGATGCTTTTGATCCTCTGCCTGTGCCGGGTTTGCCAACCACGGCTGTACCAACACATCAAGCTGTATGGGGTCCAGCACATTGTCCAGCTCGGCCTGCGCCACGCGCACTTCTATGTTGTACAGCGCGCCGCGGTGCACCTCGCTAGGCTGCCAGGTCCAGCCGGGCAGTTGCTGTGCAAACCACACCACATGCTGGCCTGTGCCCGACGCTATCTCTAGCGCCTTACCTTGCGCTGGCAGCAACTGGCGCAGCACATCGGCCAGAGGCTGCTTGTTGCGCTCGGCAGAGGGGCTGCAGTCGGGCTGGGTCACCGGTTTTATTTGGCTTCAAACTTGGCGTAGTACTGCGCCACCGCTGGTGTGGCCGCAACGCGTTGCATGTGGGCGTTGAGTAGCGGCGCCACTTTTTCTACCAGGTCGGTAGGTACATGGTCCAAGCGGCCGGAATTGAGCCCGCGCACATCCACAAACACTTTCAGGTCCGCCACGGTGAGGCGTTTGTCTGCAAAGTATTCGCCGCCATTGGCCACCAGCTTGCTCTGTAGCCAAGCCAGGTACACCGGCATAGAGCCGTTGACCAGCGCCAGACGCGCGGCTTTTTGCTCTTCGCCGGTCATGCGGAAGGTGGGGCCCAGTTTGACGTTGGCTTCTTCCACCACATAGGCCACCTCGTCGCACAGCAGGGCTTGCAGGGGGTCGGTGGGGTACAAGCCTGCGAGCTTGCCCGCGTAGCGCAGTATGGCGTCGCTTTGCGTGACCAGTGTGCCGTCCACATACAGCACCGGCACTTGGCCAAAGGGCGTGGCCTTGCGCACGTCGGCAAACTCGGCAAATGTGAAGCGGTGGTCTTCAAACGCAACGCCGCCAATGGCCAAGGCCAAGCGCGCTGGCTCGCCGCGGCCGCCGTGCATGTCGAAATAAGAGAGTTTGAGTTGGGGCATGGTGGTTTCCTTGAAAGTGTGGCGAATTCTATGCGGGCTCACAGTCTATTGGATGCAGCCAGTCAGTATCATCCGGGGGGCCACATTTCCCACCCTAGAAAAGGTTTTTCCTTGCACACACTTGAGCAACTGCGCAGCGGTGCGCTGGCCGGCACGCGCAGGCTAGACCTGAGCGCCCATCTGCAAACCCTGCCCCCCGAAGTGTTTGACCTGGCCGACACGCTAGAGGTGCTTAACCTATCCGGCAACCAGCTCCACAGCCTGCCGCACGACCTGGCTCGGTTGCACCGGCTGAAAGTGATTTTTTGCTCAAACAACCCCTTCACCCATTTGCCCGAGGTGCTGGGCGAGTGCGCTGCGCTGCAAATGGTGGGCTTTAAGGCTTGCCAGATCAGCCATGTACCCGCTGCAGCCTTGCCACCCCCATTGCGGTGGCTCATCTTGACGGACAACGCCGTGCCCGAGCTGCCCGACGCGCTGGGCCAGCGCCCGGCTTTGCAAAAGCTCATGTTGGCGGGCA
>JBIIYT010000195.1:0-5163 GCA_044346675.1 Rhodoferax sp.
CTTAGCTATGGCGACGTGTACAAACAAAACGAGGTGGAGCAGTCCACCTACAACTTTGAACACAGCGACGCCGACTTTTTATTCACCGCATTCACCGCGCATGAAAAGCAAGCCAAACATTTGATGGAACAGCAATTGGCTTTGCCCGCCTACGAGCAAGTGCTCAAATGCGCACACAGCTTTAACCTGCTAGATGCCCGCGGCGCGATTTCTGTGACTGAGCGCGCCGCCTACATTGGCCGCATTCGCAACTTGGCACGCAGCGTAGCGCAAAGCTATTTTGAGAGCCGCGAACGCTTAGGGTTCCCCATGGCTCCGCGCGAGTGGGTGGTCCAGATGACTAAGAAGGCTGCGTGAGCGCACAGTGAGAATTGATATGACAACGAAAAACCTTCTGGTCGAACTGTTTGTAGAAGAGTTACCGCCCAAAGCGCTCAAGAAATTGGGCGAGGCATTTGCCAGTGTGTTGGCCGAATCGCTTAAAGCGCAAGGCTTGGCAGTATCAGACGCTGCCGTGACGCACTTTGCTTCGCCCCGACGCTTGGCGGTGCATGTGGCCTCTGTTGCAACGCAGGCGCAAGACAAAGCGGTATCTCAAAAGCTCATGCCGGTGGCGGTAGGCTTGGATGCCGCGGGCAAGGCCACGCCAGCCTTGCTTAAAAAATTGCAAGCACTGGGTGCGGATGTCTCTGCGGTGGCAAGTCTCAAGCGCGCGCCTGATGGCAAGGCCGAGGCACTGTTTTATGACAGCACCGTCAAGGGCGCGACTCTGGCCGAGGGCCTGCAAAAAGCACTGCATGAGGCGATTGCCAAGCTGCCCATCCCCAAGGTCATGACCTACCAGTTGGAAAAAGGCTGCGAGTTGCCAGGCTGGAGCAGCGTGAGCTTTGTGCGCCCAGCGCATAGCCTGGTGGCATTGCACGGCAGCGAAGTGGTGCAGGTGCAGGCCCTGGGTCTGACCGCGGGCAATAGCACCCAAGGCCACCGCTTTGAGGCCGCTGTGTCGCCCGTGGTGGTGCCCGATGCCGATGCCTACGCCGCTGTGTTGGCGATGGATGGCGCGGTGATTGCCAGCTTTGCCGAGCGCCGTGCCGAGATTGTGCGCCAGCTTGCCGCCGCTGCGGCCAAGGTGGGGGGGGGGTGCAAGCCGATTGAAGACGAAGCGCTGCTTGACGAAGTGACCGCATTGGTGGAGCGCCCCAATGTGCTGATTTGCGAGTTTGAGAAGCAGTTTCTCGACGTGCCGCAAGAGTGCCTGATTCTCACCATGAAGGCCAACCAAAAATACTTCCCTCTGCTAGATGCAGCGGGCAAGCTGACAAACAAATTTTTGGTCGTTAGCAACATCGCGCCAGCGGACACCAGTTTTGTCATCGGCGGCAACGAACGCGTAGTGCGCCCACGATTGGCCGATGCGAAATTTTTCTTTGACCAAGATCGCAAGAAGACGCTGACTTCACGCGTGGAAGGTCTGGGCAAAGTGGTGTACCACAACAAACTCGGCACACAGGGCGAGCGGGTGGAGCGGGTGCGGGCAATAGCCCAAGCCATTGCCGCACAGTTGGGTGATTCCACGTTGGTGGCCCAGGCGGATCAAGCTGCGCAACTCGCCAAGACCGATTTGGTGACCGATATGGTGGGCGAATTCCCTGAGCTGCAGGGCATCATGGGCGGTTACTACGCGCTGAACGACGGTTTGGGCGAGACCGTGGCCCATGCGATTGAAGACCACTACAAGCCTCGTTTCGCGGGCGACGATCTGCCGCGCAATCAGGTGGGCGTGGTGGTGGCATTGGCGGACAAGCTCGAAACTTTAGTCGGCATGTTTGGCATTGGTAACTTGCCCACGGGGGACAAAGACCCGTTTGCTCTGCGCCGCCATGCGTTAGGCGTGATACGGATGCTAGTGGAGAAAGATTTGCCACTCGATGTGGCCGCTTTGGTGAGCGGTGCTGCGCCAGCGTTTGGCGACAAGATTGCCGATGAGTCTGCTGCTCTGGGCGATTTCATTTTTGACCGCCTTGCTGGTTCCCTGCGCGAACAAGGTTACAGCGCGCAAGAAGTCGACGCTGTGCTCGCCCTGCGCCCGCAGCGTCTGGGCGATGTGGCCAAGCGTCTCACGGCTGTGCGTGCCTTTGCGGCTCTGCCCGAGAGTGCAGCCTTGGCCGCTGCCAACAAGCGCATCAGCAACATCCTCAAAAAGACCGACGATGTGGATGCCCACGTGAGCGAAGTGCTGCTGCACGAAGCTGCCGAGAAAGCACTCTACGTCGCCATGAAAGACGTGTTGCCCAAAGCCAATGCGCAGTTTGAGGCGGGGGACTACACCGCCTCCTTGCAAAGCTTGGCAGCACTGCGCGCACCGGTGGATGCGTTCTTTGAAGACGTGATGGTCAATGCAGAGGCATTGGACTTGCGCTTAAACCGCCTAGGCCTACTCAAGACCCTGCACGTGGCCATGAACCGCGTGGCTGATTTGTCCAAACTCGCGTCGTAAGCACACCATGAAGCTCTGCATTCTTGACCGCGATGGCACCATCAACCAAGACAGCGATGACTTCGTCAAATCTGCCCAAGAGTGGTTACCCCTGCCTGGTGCCTTAGAGGCGATTGCGCGCCTTAACCATGCGGGCTGGCACGTGGTGGTGGCTAGCAACCAGTCGGGCTTGGGGCGTGGATTGTTTGATGTGGCCGCGCTCAACGCCATGCATGCCAAACTGCACAGCATGCTGGCCGCAGTGGGCGGGCGGGTGGATGCCATTTTCTATTGCCCGCATGGGCCCGAAGATGCCTGCCGCTGTCGCAAGCCCGAGCCTGGCCTGTTTGAGCAAATTGGCGAGCGCTATGGCGTAGAGCTCCAAGGCGTGCCAGTGGTGGGAGACACCGCGCGCGACTTGGTGGCAGGAACTACGGTGGGGTGTGAGCCCCATTTGGTGCTCACCGGCAAGGGTGAAGCCCTGCGCGGCCGCCCACTACCCGATGCTTTCCCCACCGGTACCCGTGTGCATGCGGACTTGGCAGCCTTTGCTGATTTTTTGATCGCCCGTGAAGCTGCCTTAGCTGGCGGTGCTGCCTGAGTTGACTATGCCATTCATTCGTTCTGTACTGCACTTGCTCTGGATGGTGATTACCGTGATCCCGTGGGGCATTGCGCTGTTGCTGTTGTCCTTGGTGGTGAGCCGCACCACGCTGTGGTGGTTTGCGGTGAGCTGGTTTCGGGTGGTGATATGGGGCACGCGGGTTATTTTGGGTATTCACGTGCAAGTCACTGGGCTTGAAAATTTGCCTGATGGTGCGCGCAGCCCCGCGGTGCTCTTGGCTAAACACCAGTCCACACTCGAGACTATTTTGTTGCCTACGCTCATGCCCCACGCGCTGGCCTATGTGTTCAAGCGCGAGTTGTTGCGTATTCCCTTTTTTGGCTGGTCTATGGCCCGGCTGGACATGATTCATATCGACCGCGAGTCGCGCGCCGAGGCGATGAAGCACATCATGACCCAAGGCAAGCGGCTGTTAAGCCAAGGCACGTGGGTTATTTTGTTTCCGGAAGGCACACGCATGCCCAGGGGGGCAAGGGGCACTTACCAAACGGCGGGAACACGCTTGGCGGTAGAAGCAGGCGCGCCTGTGATCCCCATCGCGCTCACCACGGGTGCCTGCTGGCCTCGCCGTGGGTTTATCAAGCGCGCCGGGGTGGTGCATGTGTCGATAGGCCCGGCCATACCGAGCGATGGGCGCGAAGCCAAAGACCTCATGCGCGAAGCCGAGACGTGGATAGAGCTTGAAATGCGCCGCTTAGACCCCCAGGCCTACCCGGCCCACTCCAAGCCCGCGCAATTGGACGCGTCCTGAGCTGCGGCCTGCCATGCACCCCTTGCTGCGCTACACCTTAGACCTTTTTGAGCCTGTAGCGCAGGTAGAGTCTGCGCAAAATGCTCCTAAAAAAGTAGCAAAAAATCCATCAGTTGATTCTTTCGATGCGCTCTTGGCGCTAGGTCCTGCGCTCCCGGCGCAAACGCTCAGCCAAGCCATTACCCCCGCGGCCTTTGCCCACCCCCAAGCCAATCGCAAAGCGAGCTTAGGCACCGCTGTAGTGGCATACCGGTTTACCCGCGCCAAGCGTCGCACCATCGGTTTTGTCATAGGGCCCGACGGCCTAGCGGTGCGCGCGCCCAAGTGGACGCCGATGTTCGAGGTGGAAGCCGCCTTGCAGGAAAAAGCGCAGTGGATCGTGCGCAAACTGGCGGAGACCCAAGAGCGCCACACCCGCCGGGAAGACGCCCGCATAGACTGGCGCGACGGTGTTTCGTTCCCCTATCTGGGTGGCACGCTCACCGTGGCGCTAGACCCCAGCCACGGCTTTGCCGCAGCGGGCGCGCAGCTGGATGGCGATGTGCTGCGCGTTGGCTTGCCCAAAAGCGCCACCCCGCAGCAACTGCGCGACGCAGTGCAAGCCTGGCTCATGCGCCAAGCGCAGGCCACTTTCAAACAGCGGCTAGACCACTTTGCGCCCTTGCTGCAAGTGCAGTGGCGCAAGCTGTCGCTTAGCAACGCGGGCACCCGCTGGGGCAGTGCGCGCATAGACGGCTCGATTCGCTTGAACTGGCGGCTCATCCACTTTCGCCCACCGGTGATTGACTACGTGGTGGCGCATGAGCTAAGCCACTTGCGGGTGATGGATCACAGCGCCCAGTTTTGGGACACCGTGCGCACCGTGGTGCCCGATTACGCTAGCCTGCGGGGGCAGCTCAAGGACGACGCGATACCTAAGTGGTAGACCCCGCGTAGTGTCAAGGTTGCTTACCGCACCGTAGACGCATCTTGCCCAAACAGCACCCGCTTGGCATCTTCGTCCACCGTGGGGGCCACGTTCACCGTTTTGGCCACTGCGTAGGCGCGCACGGTGCCCGGGCGCTGCGCCACGCGCGCAAACCATTGCGCTAGGTGGGGGAAGTCTTCTAGCTTTTGCCCCTGCTTTTCATAAGGTACCACCCACGGGTAGCAGGCCATGTCGGCAATGGAGTATTCACCGGCAATGTACTCGCGCCCGTCGGCCAAGTGTTTGTTGAGCACGCCGTACAGGCGCGCTGTTTCTTTGGTGTAGCGCTCTATGGCGTAGGGGATCTTCTCTGGCGCGTATTGGCCAAAGTGGTGGTTTTGCCC
>JBIIYT010000018.1:0-16150 GCA_044346675.1 Rhodoferax sp.
GTCTCACAGATGGCTAACTCAAACGTCAGTTCCCACTTCACATCGAAAGAGTGCATCGCCATGAACTCGGTTAACCTTTCGGCAGCGCTATCAAGCGTTTCAGAATCATGGAAACCCGCAACGGTTGCGCGCTTCAATGGCAACGAGATCATGGTTGCCAAGGCCAGCGGGTCATATCCGTGGCATAAACACGAAGATACCGACGATTTCTTCCTCGTCCTCAAGGGCAGTCTCACAATCGAAATGCGAGATAGCAAAGTGTGCCTTGGCCCAGGAGAAATGTTCGTTGTTCCAAGAGGTGTTGAGCATCGCCCTGTTGCCACTGAGGAGGCTCACTTCATACTCATAGAACCGCCTGGCACCGCGAAAAATGGAACCACATACGTCTAACCACCCGGCATTGCTCGGCACCGCCATGACGCCCAACTCAAACGTAGTCGCCGCAAAGATCCCATGCTCAACACCGCTCGCTTCCTTTGGCTCTTCTGGATTCAGCGCTTGGCAAGCGATGCATAAAGGCTAAACCACCCATGAGCCCCCTCTTCCACCACTCTCGCAAAATGGCTGGCCTCGTGCTGTGCGCGCTGCTCAGCGCGTGCGCAGCTACGACGACCGTGACGCTCGCGCCGCCAAACCAAGCGCCCATCTGTCAGCCCCAGAAGGACTTGAAGGTATCGGTGCTATGGCGAACTGACTGGCGACCCGATCAAAAAGATGTGCCTGAGCGGGAGGCTGCGGCATCACAAGGCATTGCGGACTTTTTTTCTGACTCCAAGTGCTTTAAGTCGACAACCGTTGCGCGGGCGCCGTCTGGCAACTCGGGCAACTCAGGCCCCGCGGTTCCCCAAAAATCGGATCTACTTCTCGTGTTGACGGTCCGAGAACTTGGGCCCACCGTGAAGCTGTTCTCATCTGCGGCGCTCATCGAAGGGGGCACTGAAGTTTCTGTCGACGTGGCACTTTACGCGCCAGCAAAGGCTGAGCCTGAACGGCGCTTCTCTATTCTGTGGCGCGACGCAGGCGCTGGCGTTGTCAAAGGTGTAAAGTCGCTGCCTGAGGACATGACTGCTGCGTTGAAGGCAGGACTGCATGCAAAGTAAGGTCACCCGTGCCACCCAGCCCAACCACTCGAAGCATCCCCATCGTTGACAAGCGCTCAGGCTCCAATCCCCTGCCTGCAAACGGGGCAAGCGCAGGCGGGCACATCACCGCAACTGGCCACTTAACCGACACCCTAGGCCGCCCCTTGCGCGACTTGCGCATTAGCGTTACGGACCGCTGCAACTTTCGCTGCAGCTACTGCATGCCCAAGGAGACCTTTGACAAGGACTACACCTACCTGCCGCACGCGTCGCTCTTGTCGTTTGAAGAGATCACGCGCATTGCCACTCAGTGTGTGGCGCATGGGGTGCAAAAGATACGGCTCACCGGGGGCGAGCCGCTGTTGCGCAAAGACATAGAGGTGCTGGTGGCGCAACTAGCTGCCCTTCGCACGCCAGAGGGCCGCCCGCTAGACCTGACGCTCACCACCAACGGCTCTTTGCTGGTGCGCAAGGCGCAAGCGCTTAAGGCCGCAGGCCTGCAGCGCATAACCGTGAGCCTGGATGCGCTGGACGACGCGGTGTTTCGCCGCATGAACGATGTGAACTTTCCCGTAGCCGAAGTGCTGGCGGGCCTGCAAGCGGCGCAAGACGCGGGCTTGGGGCCTATCAAGATCAACATGGTGGTTAAGCGCGGTGTGAACGACCACCAGATACTTCCCATGGCGCGCCACTTTCAGGGCAGCGGGATGGTGCTGCGGTTTATTGAATACATGGACGTGGGCGCCACCAACGGCTGGCGCATGGACGAGGTGCTGCCATCGAGCGAGCTTGTTCAGCGCATAGCTGCCGAGCTACCCTTGGTGGCACTATCGCCCAGCAGCCTAGGTGAGACAGCCAAGCGCTGGGGCTATGCCAATGCCAGCGGCCAGCACGATGCAGCCTTGGGCGAGATAGGCGTGATCAGCAGCGTAACGCAGGCCTTTTGCGGCAGCTGCAACCGCGCCCGTTTGAGCACCGAGGGGCAGTTGTACCTGTGCCTTTTCGCCAGCCAAGGCTACGACTTGCGCAGCGTGGTGCGCAGCGACGCTCAGCCAGACGTCGCCGATGCGCAGCTGGCGTCTGCCATTGCGCATATTTGGCGTAGCCGCGCAGACCGCTACTCTGAGCTGCGGGGCGCACAACCTGCGGAGAGCGGGACCACTGGCATAGCGAGCGGTGAAAGCCGCAAAATTGAGATGAGCTACATAGGGGGCTGATCAATATGCCCCGCACCACGGAAGAGGCCGCCATAGACCCGCGCAGCATATGCGCCGTGGTGCTCGCGGGCGGGCGCGCCATGCGCATGGGCGGGGTGGACAAGGGGCTGCAACTCTTCAAAGGCCAGCCCTTGGTGTGGCACGCACTGCAGCGGCTGCAGGCGCAAGTGCCCGCAGTGCCGGGGCTGATTGGCATCAACGCCAACCGCAACTTAGACGACTACGCCCAGTGGGGTCACCCCGTGTGGAGCGACGCCAGCCCAGACTTTGCCGGGCCGCTGGCAGGCTTTGCCACTGCGCTCCAACACGCGCTAGGCGAGGCCAGCGCACCATCTTTGCCCTATACCTACTTGCTGGTGGTGCCGTGCGATTCGCCGCTATTTCCCCTGAACCTGCTGCAGCGCTTGGCACTGGCTTTGACCCAAACACAAGCAGACATTGCCGTAGTTACCACCGACGAAACTTACCTTGGGGACGTAAACGATCAAGCCAGCAAGGCTGCTGCGCCAAGCCTGCGCGCGCAGCCCGTGTTTTGCCTGCTGCGCACCGCCCTGCAGCGCAGCCTAAACGACTACTTGGCCGCAGGGGGGCGAAAAATTGAGACCTGGATGCGCCAGCACAAGCTGGTAGAAGTGCCGTTTAACAGCCCCACGGATGACCCTAACAGCTTTTGCAACGCCAACACCTTGGCGCAATTGAATGCGCTAGAGCAGCAATAAAGCCCGCTACAAACTCTCGTTCGAATATGCCGCTTCCATCTTGGGGCCCGGCGCCGCTTTGCGCGCCAGCAAGGTGTACATAGTAGGCACCACAAAGATGGTGAGCAGCGTGCCAAACGACATGCCACCCACGATGACCCAGCCTATTTGCTGGCGACTCTCGGCCCCTGCCCCGGTGGCCAAGGCCAGCGGAATAGCCCCCAGCACCATGGCGCCGGTAGTCATCAAAATAGGGCGCAGGCGCTGGGCGGCCGACTGCTGCACGGCAGCTAAGGTGTCCATGCCCTGCTCACGCAGTTGGTTGGCAAACTCCACAATCAAAATGCCGTGCTTGGTAATCAAGCCCACCAGCGTAATCAGCCCAATTTGACTAAACACATTGAGCGTGCCCCCAGACCAGCGCAGGGCCAGCAGCGCACCTGCAATAGACAAGGGCACGCTGAGCATGATGACCAGCGGGTCCACAAAGCTTTCAAACTGCGCGGCCAACACCAAGAAAATAAACACCAGCGCTAGCACAAACACCAGCGTGAGTGAATCAGACGACTTGCGAAACTCGCGGCTTGAGCCATTGAGGTCGGTAGCGTAGCCGGGCTTGAGCACTTTTTGGGCGGTGGCGTCCATAAAGTCGAGCGCCTCGCCCAGGGCATAGTCGGGCGACAAGTTAGACGTAATGGTGGCCGAGCGGCGTTGGCCAAAGTGGTTGAGCTCGCGCGGCACCACCACCTCTTTGATCTTCACTAGGGCAGACAGGGGAATCATGGCCTCGCCCCGCCCACGCACAAATATTTTTTCAATATCGTCTGGGGTATCGCGCCCACTGGCTGCGGTGCTGACCACCACGTCGTACTGCTCCCCCTGGCGTTTGTAGCGGGTCACATTGCGCCCACCCAGCATGGTTTCTACCGAGCGGGCTATTACCTCCACACTCACCCCCATGTCAGCGGCGCGCTCGCGGTCTACCTCCATACGGAACTCAGGTTTGTTCAGCCGCAAGTCGGTGTCTACCTGCACAAAGCCGGGGTTCTTGGCCAACTCGTCTTGGAAAGCGCGCACCACTTGCGACAGGTTTTGGTAAGTGTCTGAGGTAATGATGACAAAGCTCACCGGGCGCTGGCTAAAGCCCTGCCCCAAGGAGGGCGGCGTAACTGCAAACGCGGTTACCCCAGAGAGCCCAGCCAAACGTGGCGACATGTCGCGCGCCATGTCTAGCGTGGTGCGGGTGCGGTCTTCCCACGGCTTGGCGCGCAAAAAGACGTTGCCCTGCGCCACGGTGGGGTTGCCAATGTTGGCAAAAATGCGGTCAAACTCGGGGTAACCCTGCCCTATGCGCTCGATGGCGTTGGCGTAGCGGTTGGTGTACTCCAGGGTAGCGCCATCGGGGGCGTTCACCTGCACCAATATGACGCCTCGGTCCTCTAGGGGCGAGAGTTCGCGCTTGATGTCTGACATCACGCTCCAGGTAATGCCAGCGCAGCCGGCCATGACCAGCAACACAATCCATCGTTTGCGCAAAATCCAGCCCAAGGCTGCTCCATAGCCACGGGTGAGCGCGTTGAGCCAGCGCTCCATGCTGCGGTCAAACCACGATGGCTTGGGGTTATGGCGCAGCAGCAGCGACGACATCATGGGCGACAAGGTGAGCGCCACCACACCCGACACCAACACCGCCCCGGCCAAGGCCAAGGCAAACTCGGTAAACAAACGCCCGGTGCGCCCCGGCGCAAACGCCAAGGGCACATACACGGCCACCAGCGTCATAGTCATGGCCACAATGGCAAAGCCCACCTCGCGAGCGCCTCGAATAGCGGCTTGAAACGGCGCCATGCCGTCTTCAATATGGCGGTAAATGTTCTCCAACATCACAATGGCGTCGTCCACCACCAGCCCAATGGCCAACACCAATGCCAAGAGCGTGAGCGCATTGATGGAAAAGCCCGCCAACGCCATCAGCGCAAAAGCACCAATGAGCGACACCGGAATGGTGACCAGCGGAATAATGGAGGCGCGCAGGGTACGCAAAAACACAAATATCACCAAGGCCACCAACACCGCTGCTTCCACAATGGTTTGGTACACCGCTTTAATAGACCGATCGATAAAGACTGCGTTGTCGTTAGCCACTTCAATAGCTACACCGCTGGGCAAGTCGCGCTGAATTTTCACCAATAGTTGTCGCACTCCCGCCGACACGTCCAATGGGTTGGCCGTGGCCTGGCGCACCACGCCCACGCCTACCGCGTCGCGCCCATTCAAGCGCACGCTGGAGCGTTCGTCTGCAGGGCCTTGCTGAATGCGCGCTATGTCGCCAATGCGCACAGGAAAGCCGTTGTTGGTGCGCACCACCACTTGGGCGAACTCTTGGGGGCGCTGCAAGTCGGTCGCGGTGGTGACGTTGAACTCGCGCAGCTGGCTTTCAATGCGCCCGGCGGGCACTTCTAGGTTAGAGCGGCGCAGTGCGTCCTCTACATCTTGTATGGTCAGCTTAAAGGCGGCCAGCTTGGCTGGGTCGAGCTGAATTTGCATGGAAAACTTGCGCTCGCCGTACACCAGCACATCGGCCGCACCGGAGGCAGTTTGCAAAATGGGCTTGACCAAGGTGTTGGCCATCTCCGAGAGCTGCAAGGCGGAATGGGTGTCAGAACTCAGCGCCAAAAAGATCACGGGCTGTGCATCCGCCTCTACCTTAGCTATCACCGGCTCGTCGATACCTTGGGGCAAACGCTGGCGCACGCGGGAAGTTTTGTCACGCACGTCGGCGGCGGCAGAGTCTGCATCGCGCGAGAGGGCAAAGCGGATGGAGATTTGGCTGCGCTCTTGACGGCTGCTGGAGGTAATAACGTCCACCCCCTCAATACCAGCAAGCGAGTCTTCCAGCACTTTGGTAACCTGTGCCTCCACCACTTCGCTAGACGCTCCGGCAAAGCGGGTGGTGACGGTGACCACGGGTTCGTCAATCTTGGGGTACTCGCGCACCGACAGGCCCTTGAACGACACTGCCCCCACCAGCATGATGAGCAAGGAGAGCACGGTGGCAAACACCGGGCGACGAATAGAGGTTTCTGCGAGTTGCATGGTGCGACGCTGGTGGGGGGGCTAGCGGCCCTTAGCCGATGCGGGCGCGGCAGGGGTAGTACCGGGCGCGGCAGCTGCTGCGGGCCGGCCCAGTTCCACAATGCGCAGCGGCGTGCCATCACGCTGCAAGCGCTGTTGCCCAGCCACCACCACGGTTTGGCCTTCCGCCAAGCCATCCAGCACCTCCACTTTGCCCTGCCTGCGCACGCCCAGCTTGACCTCTTGGCGCAGCGACACCCATTGGGTGTCGGCGGGCAACTTGTTAGCCGAAGGTACTTCAGACGGCGGCACCACTTTAATCACAAACTGCTTGCCACCCTGAGGCACTATGGCCTCTTCGGGCACCACCAGTGCGGCAGTGTTGACGCCAAAAATAGCCGTTACCCGGGCAAACATGCCCGGGCGCAAAGCGTTTTGGCCTGGGGTATTGGGCAACTCGGCACGGATACCGACCGAGCGCCCGTTGGCATCGAGCAAGGGGTCTATGGCCACCACCCGGGCTTTGAATGCGCGCCCAGGAAAAGCATCCAGCGCAAGCTCCACCACCTGCTGGGGCTTTACCTTGCGCTCGTAGCGCTCGGGCAGGCGAAAGTCCACCAGCATGCTGCTGGTGTCTTCTAGGTTGACCAAATCTGCCCCGTCCTTCACGTAGTCACCCAAATTGGCAATGCGCAAGCCCACCGTGCCGTCAAAAGGCGCCACGATGGCCATGCGCGCCAAGCGCGCATCAGCCAACGCCTGCTGCGCCTGGGCCACTTGCAAATTGGCCGCGCTCTCATCCAACACGCGCTGGGCAACAAAGTTTTGTGCCACCAGCTCTTGGTTGCGCTTGTAGTTGGCCTGGGCGATGGAGACTTGGGCCTGGGCTTGGCGCACCTCAGCGCGCTGCAAGGTGTCGTCCAGTTGCACCAGCAACTGCCCTTTGCGCACACGGGAGCCGTCTGCAAAGTTCAGCTGGCGCACCCGCCCCGCCACTTCAGGGCGCACCATCACGCTTTGGCGCGAACGCAAACTGCCCACCGATTGCGCATCGTCCTGCAAAGTGATGCTCTCCACCTTGCTTACCTCGACCCCTGCTGGTTTTTGCGGACCTGAAGCTGGCGCGCCGCCTGCAGAGGCAGGCGCAGCGGCGCTCACCACCTCTTTCGCAGGCTTGGGCTGAGACTGATACCACCACGCAGCGGTACCAGAGAGGGCCATGCCCACCACTGCAACAACAATGTATGTAACTCTGGTTGCCATGCTTTTCATTTGAAAGAGAGGTTTAACTAACGGCCAGTGCGCCAATGTACCAGTTGTGTCATTGCTTGCTCTGGGGCAAGCACATCAGCGAGACCGCAACGCTTGCTCCACACCACTATTGGCCAGGGCATCGGCGCGCTCGTTGCCGGGGTCGCCGGCATGTCCCTTCACCCAACGCCAGTCTATTTTGTGCCCTGCGTGCGTTACCAAATGGTCTAGCTGCTGCCACAGGTCTACATTCTTTACCGGCTGCTTGGCGGCCGTTTTCCAGCCCTTGGCTTTCCAGCCCACCAGCCACTCGGTGATGCCTTTGAGCACGTACTGGCTGTCCAAATGCAAGGTCACCACACAGGGGCGCTTGAGCGCAGTCAGCGCTTGAATGACCGCCATCATCTCCATGCGATTGTTGGTGGTTTCCAGCTCGCCACCAAACAGCTCTTTGAGTGAGCCATCTGCCGATCGCAGCAGTACGCCCCAGCCGCCGGGGCCGGGGTTGCCCTTGCAAGCGCCATCGGTATAAATCACTACTTCGTTCAATGCCGTATCTCCATCCATTATTTTTACTGACCACTCTTGTGGCTGCGATTTGCCACGGGCACTGACTTGCGTACTCGCGCCGATGCACCGGCCCAAGCAGGCCCCAGCAAGCGCATGCCGCGCACCCTTTTCACAGCCACCAAAAAATAGGCTGCGCCCAAAATAGGCCACCAACGTGGGCCCACCGTATCCATCCATTCAAAACGGCGCAACCACTTCGCATTGTTGACAGCGGGACGGTAGCAGCCAAAATGCCCCGCCTCCACCTCCAAGCCCAACAAGCGCATCCAGTCGCGCAAGCGCCAGTAGCCAATAAAGCCACCGCTGTCGGGCAAAAATAAACTGCCAAATTTGAGCCTGCGATAAACACGAGCGCGCCGTTGGCGCAGGCCCCACAAGCTCACCGGATTGAGCCCGCATATGACCACACGCCCCTCGGGCACCAACACCCGCTCTACCTCTCTGAGCGTGGCGTGCGGGTCAGCACTGAACTCTAGCGTGTGAGGCAACACCACCAAGTCCAAACTGCTAGCGGAAAATGGCAGCGCGGCAAAATCCGTCAACAAGGCAACGCGCCGCTGGGGCACATTGCCTGCGGGTGGCAGCACCTCGGTGGCCAACCACTGGTGGGGCATGCGGTTGGCACGCAAGCCGTCTAGCTCTGGTACGCCGAGCTGCAGCGCATGGTAGCCAAAAATATCGCTCACCGCCTCGTCTAGCTGGGCACTCTCCCATTCAAGCAAGTATTGCCCCGCTGGCGTTTGTAGCCAGTCGTGTAAACCTATAATTTGGGTGCTCATGACCTTAAATCCACTGCCTGCTTTCAATGACAACTACATTTGGATGCTGCACGATGGGCACGATGCCTTGGTGGTAGACCCTGGCGACCCACAACCCGTGCTCAAGGCATTAAAGGATGAGAATCTACAGCTTAAGGCCATTCTAATCACCCACCACCACAGCGACCACACGGGTGGCGTGGACTTGCTGCGCCAAACCACAGGTGCTGCGGTCTTTGGCCCCACGCACGAGCCCATGCCAGAGCCTCTGCAACGCCTGCATGGTGCTGACACCCTGCAACTCTTGGGGCTGGAGTTTGAGGTGCTAGACGTGCCCGGACACACTGCGGGTCACATTGCATATTTTTGCAAGCAGCCGAGCGTTACGGCGGTACCCCTGCTTTTTTGTGGGGACACTTTGTTCAGCGGTGGCTGTGGCCGCCTGTTTGAGGGCACACCTGCACAAATGCTGGACTCTCTTGAGCGCCTGGCAGCATTGCCGCCGGCCACACAAGTGTGCTGCACGCACGAGTACACCTTGTCCAATCTCAAGTTTGCTGCCGAAGTAGAGCCTGATAACCCAACGCTTGCCACTTATTACGCGCACTGTAAAAATTTGCGCGCCAATGGACAGCCTACTTTGCCATCAACCATAGCGCTGGAGTTGCAAATCAATCCGTTTTTGCGCACCAGCGAGCCTGCTGTGATGCAGTCTGCCCTAAAATTTAACCCGGCCAGCGTGCGAGACCACGGGGTCTTTGCCACACTGCGCCAATGGAAAAACCAATACCAATGATGAATGCTCTTCACGCCTTCGCACTCCTAGCCTCTATCGGCCTGATGGGTTGTGCAGGCACGCCCATTCCCAACCCAGTCTCAGAGCGCAGCCCTACCTCAGCAGCACCAGCAGCAGCGCCAGTAGCACAAAGCAAGGTCCAGCAAAGCACCCCTCAAGTGCGCAGTCAAGCCATCGCGCGCTCTGAACCGGCGATGGCTGCCGACGAGGCACAGACACCCATGTCCAGCCTCAGCATGCCACAAGCGGGCGCGCGCGCAGTTGCGACGCTGGATGCACCAGCCGACTTGTGGGAGCGCATCCGCCGCGGCTATGGCATGCCCGACCTCAGCCACGACTTGGTGCGTGACCGCGAACAGTGGTACACCGCACGCCCAGACTATATTTTTCGGATGACCGAGCGCTCAAAAAAATACCTTTTTCACATCGTTGAAGAGTTGGAAGTGCGCAATATGCCTACCGAACTGGCCTTGTTGCCGTTTATAGAGAGTGCCTTCAATCCGCAGGCTGTATCCAGTGCCAAAGCGGCCGGCATGTGGCAATTCATGCCCACCACGGGCAGATATTTCGAGCTCAAACAAAATGCCTTTCGGGATGACCGTCGTGATGTGTTGGCCTCTACCCGCGCCGCGCTGGACTACCTCCAAAAACTCCACCGCATGTTTGGCGACTGGCACCTTGCACTGGCAGCGTACAACTGGGGGGAAGGCAGCGTGGGGCGCGCCATCAAGAAAAACGAGCGCGCTGGGCTGGGCACCGGTTACTTGGACCTGAGCATGCCCATGGAAACCCGCATGTATGTGCCCAAGCTGCAGGCGATCAAAAACATTGTGTCAGACCCCAAGGCGTTTAACTCCCAGCTTCCGCTGATAGAGAATCACCCCTACTTCCAAACGGTCACCATTCGCAGAGATATTGATGTCGCACTAGCAGCCAAGCTGGCCGAGGTACCGCTGAGCGACTTTAAGGCGCTCAACCCTTCTATCAACCGCCCCGTCATCATGGCTGCAGGCACACCCCAAATATTGCTGCCTTGGGACAATGCCGAAGTATTTCAAAACAATATGGAAAGCTATGCTGGAGGGCGCCTTGCCAGCTGGACAGTGTGGGTGGCACCTAGCACCATGCGCCCGGGCGACGCCGCTAAGCGTGTGGGAATGAGCGAGACAGAGTTGCGCAGCGTGAACAATATTCCTGCGCGCGGCATGCTGATTAAAGCAGGCTCTTCATTATTGGTACCCCGCGGTGCGCGGGTGACGCATGACGTGAGCGAGCACGTAGCTGACAACGGCCAAATGTCATTGGCACCCGAGCTTGCCTTAAAGCGCACCATGGTGCGCGCTGGCAAGAGTGACGATGTGGCCAGCATGGCGCGCAAATACAAGGTAAATGCAGGGGACCTCGCCCGGTGGAATAAGGTGGGCACGTCAGCCAAGTTCAAAGCTGGCCAGCAGATCGTTGTTTACGTGGCACAAACGGCACGCCCCAAAGCCACATCAACACGCTCCACGCGCAAACAAGCCCCTACGCAAAACCGCAAGCAGGCAAGTACCAAACGGCCTGCCCAAGTGGCCAAGCGCTAAGGCCCTAGCGATAGCCAACCAATAAAATAACGATATTGATCAAAAAGGCCAGTATCCACAACACCGTGCGCGCTGTGGCCATGCCTGAGACATACATCATGATGTACATCATGCGCAGCACCACGAACAAAAACGCCAGTATGTCCACGCGCGCCTGATGCGCACCGAGGATATGGGCAATCACGATGGCAACAAAAAAGAAGGGCAAAGCCTCAAAACTGTTGGCCATGGCTCCATGGGCGCGTGCACGCCAATCCGTCTGACGAGCCCACCAAGCACGAGGGTTGTTGTTGTCATACCCCCCCTCGCGCAGCGGTTTGCCAAACATGCCTGCTTTGGCAATGCCGGCGCACACCAAGGGCAATAGCGCGGCGATCAACACGCACCAATAGGCAACGGTAAAGTGGGTAAGGTGCATGGGACTTCAACTTTCTAAATAAAGAGCAGAGCGCAGCCCAAATCAACGGCGATCTACCAGGGCATGGGCGATAGTGCCCAAATCTACATATTCCAATTCACTACCCACTGGCACGCCCCGCGCCAGGCGGGTGGACTTGAGGCCTCGGGCCTTGAGGCCTTCGCTAATCACGTAGGCTGTGGCCTCGCCTTCGGCAGTGAAGTTGGTAGCCAAAATAACTTCTTGCACCAAACCATCGGTGGCGCGGTTGAACAATTTTTTGAGACCCAAATCGTGCGGACCCACGCCGTCGAGCGGGCTCAATTTACCCATCAAAACGAAGTACAAGCCTTTGTAGGCGTTGGTGCGCTCCATGGCCGACTGGTCTGCCGGCGTCTCCACCACGCACAACTTGGTATGGTCGCGCCTGGGGTCTAGGCAGGTGGCGCACACCGTGGCTTCGGTGAAGGTGTGGCAACGCTCGCAGTGGTGGGTGTTTTCGGTGGCGGCCTGCAAGGCGCGCGACAAGGCCTGCGCGCCCGCGCGGTCATGCTGAAGCAAGTGAAACGCCATGCGCTGCGCCGACTTGATGCCCACGCCCGGCAGGCGTTTGAGCGCCTGTATCAAGGCGTCTAGCGAATTAGCGTCAGACATATTGAATTCTGCGACACAGCGCGGCTGCGCAGTAACCCATCAAAATGGGAACTTCATGCCACCCGGGAGAGCTGGCATGCCCGCGGTGATCTTGCCCATTTTTTCGCCAGAGGTTTCTTCGGCCTTGCGCACTGCCGCGTTAAACGCTGCAGCTACTAGGTCTTCCAGCATGTCTTTGTCGTCCGCCAGCAAGCTTGGGTCGATGGTGACGCGCTTGACATCGTGCTTGCAAGTCATGGTGACCTTGACCAAGCCGGAGCCCGATTCGCCGGTGACTTCAATGTTGCCCAGTTCGTCTTGGGCTTTTTTCATGTTGTCTTGCATGGCCTGCGCCTGCTTCATGAGGCCAGCAAGTTGTCCTTTGTTAAACATAGGGGTCTTTCTTCAAAGTAAAAAATGGAAACATTCAATCACAGCGGTTTTATGGAACCGGGCACAATTTTCGCGCCAAAGTCGCGCATCATGGACTGCACAAAGGGGTCGTCAAAAATAATCTTTTCAGCGGCCAACTGGCGCTGCGCAGTGGCTGCTGCGTTGCGCCGAGCCGGGCTGTCGGTCACACGCCCAATCTCTACCGCCAGCTTGACACCAAACCCAGAAGTCTGCAGGGCTTGGCTCAAGCGGTCGCGCGCTCCAGCTTGGTTGAGCGATTCGCGCTCCACGCGCAGCAACCATTGATCGGTATCACGCGCTACCAGTTGCGACTGCAAAGCCAACTCGCGCACCATGGCTGTAATGGCCTCGGCCTGTATGAGCTGCTGCACCGTGGCGTGCCAGAAAGTGCCTTCTTCGGTAGGCACCAAGACAGGGGCAGCCTGTGCGGCCGCCGCATCTGCACGATTTTCGGGCTGCTGGCGCACCGGAACCGCTACTATTTTTGTAGCTTCTTGCGCAGATGGGGCATGCGCTTGGGGCTTATCTGCGCCGCCACTGTGCACGGGCAGCACCTGCCCCGCAGGCACTCTAGACACTGCAGGCACTGCAGGCACTGCGGGTGCATCGTCCCACGGTTGCAGCACTGCGGCCGCCACTTCAGCGGGGGGCTGCACAGCGATGGGTGGCGCTACGGAGGGCCGTGCGGATGCTGGCGCGGAGGAACCTGCGCTTGGGGGCGAGGCTGCGGTTGGGGGTGCCGCGGGCTTAATTAAAGTTTTTTTTTCAGCCAGTGGCGAAGTTGCCGTTGGAGCCCCCCCCGCGCCCACCCTCGCACCGTGGCTTGGCGCGGGCTTAAAGGCCAGCAAACGCAACAGCACCATGGTGAGCGCAGCGTATTCGTCAGGGGCCAGCCCTAGGTCCGCGCGGCCATGCAGGCACATGCTGTACAGCAACTGGGTTTCATCCATGGGCATGAGCGCGGCCAGGCGGGCTGTGTCGGCAGCCTCGGGGTCGCTGTCGTCCTCCAGCGCGGCACTGCTGGTTTGTTGGCCTGCCACCTGGGCGAGGGTCTGCACCACTGCCATACGCTGCAGCACGGTGGACATTTCTTCCAGCGTGGAGGCCGCACTCAGGCCGTTCAAACGCAAGGCCTCAGACGTTTCCACCACTGTTTTTCCGTCGCCCTGGGCCAAAGCTTCAATCAAGCGAAAGACGTAAGAGCGGTCTACGCTGCCCAGCATTTGGCGCACTGTCGCCTCAGTCAACTGGCCCGAGCCAAAGGCAATGGCCTGGTCCGTCAAACTCAAAGCATCGCGCATAGAGCCCCGCGCTGCGCGGGCCAGCAAACGCAAGGCCTGCACTTCGGCGCTGACTTTTTCTACCTCCAGCACCTTGACCAAATGCTCACGAATGGTCTCCGGGGCCATGGGCCGCAGGTTGAACTGCAAACAGCGCGAGAGCACGGTCACAGGCACTTTTTGCGGGTCCGTGGTGGCCAGCACAAATTTCAAATACTCGGGCGGCTCTTCCAGCGTTTTCAACATGGCGTTGAACGCCGTGTTGGTGAGCATGTGCACCTCGTCAATCATGAAGACCTTGAAGCGCCCTTGCACCGGCTTGTAAACCGCTTGCTCCAGCAGGGCCTGCACCTCGTCCACGCCGCGGTTGCTGGCCGCGTCGAGCTCGGTGTAGTCGACAAAGCGGCCGCTATCAATATCGGTACACGCTTGGCACACGCCGCAGGGCGTGGGGGTAATGCCGCCCTGCCCATCCGCACCCTGGCAGTTGAGCGACTTGGCCAAAATGCGCGACACCGTGGTCTTGCCGACGCCGCGGGTGCCAGTAAACAGGTAGGCGTGGTGCAGACGCTGGGTGGTCAGCGCATTGGTCAGGGCCTGCACCACATGGTCCTGCCCCACCATTTCGGTGAAGTTGCGCGGACGGTACTTGCGGGCGAGCACGAGGTAAGACATGCAGCGATTCTACGGGCAGTGGAAGGTGCAGAGGCAGCCTGTGAGGAGAGGTGGCGCAGGGGCTTGGGCTTTCTGCTCCGTGTCCCCCGCCCTTCGGGCTCCTCCTTTACCTGCGCAGAAAGCCCAAGCCCCTGCGCCACCTCTGACGCTGCGTCTGCCACTCGCCTACAATACGGGTTGACGGGCCTTCCCGCATGGTGAAGCAGCCAACCGAGTCAGGTGGGGAACCAAGCAGCTCTAACTGGTGAGCCAGTGCCGGGGTCGGGCTCGTCAACCCTTATTTTGGTTTAAATACCGCACTGCACCCTGCCCCGCTGTTACACCGCTGGCCAAACAGGCCTGCAGCAAGTAGCCGCCCGTGGGGGCTTCCCAGTCCAGCATCTCACCGGCACAGAACACGCCGGGGAGTTGCTCCAGCATCAGGTCTGGCCCCAGCACTTCAAATAATACGCCCCCGGCGCTGCTGATAGCTTCGTCAATGGGACGAGCAGCTTGCAGCGTTACTGGCAGGGCTTTGATGGCAGCACTCAAACGCACCGGGTCTTCAAACGCGGCTTTGGGCAGCAGTTCGTGCAAGATGGCAGTCTTGATGCCATCCAGATGCAGGCGGCTTTTGAGATGACTTGAGAGCGAACGCGAGCCCCGTGGATGACTTACCTCGGCCAGCACTTGCTCGGCGGGAACGGTGGGCAACAAGTCCAAGTGGAAGGTGGCCTGGCCGATGCGGATGATTTCGTCACGCAACAAGCTGGACGCCGCGTACACCAAGCTACCCTCCACCCCCGTGGCCGTAGCCACAAATTCGCCCTTGCGTTGAAAGGTTTGGCCCAGTGAAGTGGTCAAGCCAATGGCTACTGCCTTGAACGGCTTGCCCGCAAAGCGGCTGGCAAAAAAATCGCTCCAGCCGCCCTTAACGTCAAAGCCGCAGTTAGCCGGTAGCAAAGGGGCTACCGCCACGCCACGCTCGGCAAGCATTGGCACCCACGCCCCGTTAGAGCCCAGCCGCGCCCAACTGCCCCCACCCAGGGCCAGCACCACGGCACGGGCTTGCACTTTCGCCGGACCCTGCGGGGTGTCGAAGCACAATGTTTGATGCTTGGGCTGGTCTTGCGCCCACCCCGTCCAGCGGTGGTGCATGTGAAAATGCACGCCCTTGCCTGCCGCATTTGCCGGGTGGCGCAGTCGGGCCAGCCAAGCGCGTAGCAGGGGTGCGGCCTTCATGTCTTTGGGAAACACCCGCCCAGACGACCCGACAAAGGTCTCCACCCCCAACCCGTGCGCCCAGGCACAAGCGTCCTGCGGTCCAAAGTCTTTCAACATGGCTTCGATCACCGCACGGCGCGCCCCGTAGCGCCCGGCAAAGGCGTCCGCTGCTTCTGAGTGGGTCAGGTTCAAGCCGCCTTTACCCGCCAACAAAAACTTGCGGCCAATGGAGGGCATGGCATCAAACACATGCACCGCATGGCCCGCGTCGGCCAACATCTGGGCCGCCATCAGGCCCGCTGGGCCGCCGCCAATGACCACGGCATCGAGCACTACATTTTCAGAGTTCATACATTCGTTTCAGAAAGATTGATTTCAATTAAGGCACCTTGCGCGCTTAAAAAAGCGGCGCGTACCGTCTGCCCCGGGTAGGCAAGCGCTACGGCCGTGCGGTAGGCCTTGAGCTGGGCGCACAGTTCGGCTTGCTGCTGCGGAGCGGCGGTGGACTTGTAATCCAA
>JBIIYT010000196.1:0-5151 GCA_044346675.1 Rhodoferax sp.
CCCCACTCCCCCTGCCTCCGCTACCGCTAAGCAAGCGACAATACCCCCCTATGAAAACCATTCGTCTTCGCGAGGGCAAAGAGCGCTCGCTCTTGCGCCGCCACCCCTGGATATTTGAGTCTGCCATTCAGCGTGGCGGGGGCGACAGTGGCGAGACGGTGCGGGTGGAGTCGTCTGAGGGCAAGTTTTTGGCCTGGGCCGCGTTCAGCCCGGCGTCCAAAATCCGCGCACGGGTGTGGAGCTTTGACGAGGCGCAGCGCATAGATGCTGCATTTTTTATAGCTGCTTGCGCACGTTCTGTAGGCGCACGTAGCCGTTTTGACATACAAAGCGACGGCATGCGGCTGGTGCATGGCGAGTCTGATGGCTTGCCGGGTTTGATTGTGGACCGCTATGGCGACACGCTAGTAGCGCAGTTCACTTCCGCCGGCGTGGAGAAGTGGAAGAACGTGTTGGCCGACGCGCTCTTGGCCGCCACGGGATTGACCAAGCTGTATGAGCGGTCCGACGCCAGCAGCCGCGCGCTGGAAGGCTTGCCCGAGGCCACAGGCTGGCTGCGGGGCGATGGGCCTACAGACCTGGTGCTGCGCGAGCATGACTGGAAGCTGGCGCTGAACATTGCCGAAGGCCATAAAACCGGCTTTTACCTGGACCAGCGTGACAGCCGCAAGCTGTTTGCCGACTACGCTAAGCGCCTGAACTTTCAGCGCGTGCTTAATTGCTATTGCTACACAGGCGGCTTCACCGTGGCCGCGCTCTCGGGCGGGGCGGCGCATGTCACGTCCATCGATTCGTCTGGCCCGGCCATTGAAAAAGCCCGCGCCAATGTGGCCCTGAATGGCTTTGCCCCCGAGCGTGCTGCGTTTATGGATGCAGATGTGAACGCATCGTTGCGCCAATTTGCCACCGAGGGCCGCACTTTTGACGCCATCGTGTTGGACCCACCCAAGTTTGCCCCCACAGTGGCGCATGCCGAGCGGGCCGCTCGCGCCTATAAAGACATCAACCGCCTAGCGTTCAAACTGCTGGAGCCGGGTGGTGTGCTGTTTACCTATTCGTGTTCCGGGGGCATCAGCGCCGATTTGTTCCACAAAATTGTGGCCTCCGCGGGGGCAGACGCGGGGGTGGACGGCTTTATCCATGAGCGCATGGGCGGCGCACCCGACCACCCCATGACGATTGCCTTCCCCGAGGGGGAATACCTGAAAGGTTTGGTGGTGATGCGCAAGGGCCTTTGACCAACAGGTCTTGCGTAGGGTCTTGAATAGCCCGCTACACTCCCCAGCTACTGATTTTTAGGTCCCCACCATGAGTTTGATTCCCGCCACCATCCTGACCGGCTTCCTAGGTTCGGGCAAAACCACGCTCTTAAAGCGCGTGTTGGCAGAGGCGCACGGCCAAAAAATAGCGATCATTGAGAACGAGTTTGGTGAAGAAAACATCGACAGCGACATCTTGTTTGCCGACACCACCGAGCAAATTATCCAGATGAGCAACGGCTGCGTGTGCTGCACCATCCGCGAAGACCTGCGCACCACCCTGCGCGATCTGGCTGAGAAAAAGCGCAAAGGCGAGCTGGATTTTGAGCGCGTGGTGATAGAGACCACCGGCGTGGCCGACCCCGGCCCCGTGGCGCAGACCTTTTTTATGGATGACGAGGTGGCCGAGAGCTATCTGCTGGACTCTATTTTGACCCTGGTCGATGCCAAACACGCCGCGCAGCAGTTGAACGACCGCCAGGAAGCCCGCCGCCAAGTGGGCTTTGCGGACCAAATATTCATCAGCAAGTCTGACTTGGTGAGCAAAGACGAGCTGGACGCGCTGATGCACCGCCTCAAGCACATGAACCCGCGCGCCCCGCAAAAAGCGGTGCATTTTGGCGAGGTGGCTTTGAGCGAGGTGTTTGATCTGCGTGGCTTCAACCTGAACGCCAAGCTGGACATTGACCCCGATTTCCTCAAAGACGAGAGTCACGACCACCACGACCATGCGGGTCACGACCACGGGCATGACCACCACGACCATGAGCACGGCGAGCACTGCAATCACCCCTCGCACCAGCACGGCCACGCTGCCCACGGCGCAGGGCACCACCATCACCACGATGATGACGTGAAAAGCTTTGTGTTCAAGTCAGACCGCGCGTTTGACCCCGCCAAGCTGGAAGACTTTTTGGGTGCCATCGTCAACATCTATGGCCCACGTATGCTGCGTTACAAAGGGGTGCTGTTCATGAAAGGCACCGAGCGCAAGGTCATATTCCAAGGTGTGCACCAGCTCATGGGCAGCGATTTGGGGCCGACCTGGGGGCCAGACGAGAAAAAGTGCAGCAAAATGGTGTTTATCGGCATAGATTTGCCCAAAGACATCCTTTTGCAGGGGCTGGAGCAGTCACTGGTAGACCCCAAGGCGTAAAACGCACCATGATGATCCACACAACACCTTCTTGGAATGCCAAATGATTGTCTCGCTTTTGCAACTTATGGGATTCGGCTTGGCGAAGCCTGTACACTCGCGCGCCGAACCAGCCCCATTGGCCAAGCCCTCTAAAGCAGGCGGTAAGCTCAAAACCGCCAAAGACAATGCGGATAAAGATAATGTGCGGGTGAGTCCTTCCAGGAGACAAGAAGTGAAATCTAAAACTAGCAAGCCAAGCAAGGCCGCAGCGACCCAACCGAAAGCCGCCTCTAAGCCGAAGGCCAAGGCCGTCGCCAAAGTGGCCAAGCCCGTTGCCAAATCAGTTACATCCAAATCGGTGAAATCTAAAGTGGCTCCAAGCAAAGCCAAGCCCGCACCGAAACCGGTGGCAAAGAAGGCCGTAAAGCCGGTTGCGAAAGCAAAGCCAGTTGCCAAGCAGGCCGGCAAGAAGCTTGTCGCCAAAGTAGCAACCAAAGCGCAAGCAAAGGTAGTAACCAAGCCTGCAGCAAAGCCAGTAGCCAAGAAAGCGGCGAAATCCGTGGCGAAACCGGCGGTCAAAGTAGCCGTGAAGGTAGCTAAACCCGTTAAGAAAGCCGTGGCTAAGCCGACCTCGAAAGTAGCCGCCAAGCCCCAGACCAAGTCTGCCGCAAAGCCTTTAGTAAAAACTGCAGCCCCTGTCGTGGCTGCGAAAACGGAAAAAACTGTTCAAGTAATGCAACCTGTCGTGAAGCAAGCTGTTCCCAAGCCTATCCCTCCTGTTGTGGCCCCTGTGGCTGCAGCCGCTCCTGCCAAAGCAGGGCGTCCCTCTTCGCGTTTGGCGCAGTTGACGGTGCCCTCCATGGCGCAATCCGTTGCGTCCACCGCCGCCAAGGCCAGCTACGTGCAAGCTGCACCTGCCCCCATCATTGTTCCCTCATTGCCATCGTCTATGAAAAAAGACCCCAAACTCGCCAACAACTGGAAAACCAAACCGGTAGACCAATTAACCGACGCTGACTTGTTGGCTATGCCTGACTCGGAGTACATGAATGCGGTGCAGTTGGGTGCGTTTCGCCTCAAACTGATTGCGCTCAAGCGCGATATCTTGAGCAATGCGGGTGAAACCACCGAGCATTTGCGCGAAGACACCTCCGTAGTGCCAGACCCCGCTGACCGAGCCACCATTGAAGAAGAGCATGCTTTAGAGTTGCGCACCCGCGACCGTGAGCGCAAGTTGCTCAAAAAGATTGAGCAGTCCATTGACCGTATTGATGCCAACGACTATGGCTATTGCGATGAAACCGGTGAACCCATTGGGGTGGGCCGCCTACTGGCGCGACCTACGGCCACGCTGTCACTTGAAGCGCAGCAACGTCGTGAGCTCAAGCAAAAGATGTTTGGCGACTAATTTCGCTCTGCCCGTTGCGTAGCGTGTACCTATGGCCACCAAAGATACGGTTCCCGGCTTGCTGTCTAAGGTGGCGAAGTTTGTTCGCAACCCTACCAAAGACTGGTCCGAGTTGGATGAGGTAGGTGCCAATCCCGAGAGCACGTATGACAAACAAGCGCTCAAGGAGATGATTGAGCGCAAACGCCAAAACGATTTCATTCGCCGCCGTGAGTTTGACCAGCTGCGCAAGTTGCGCCGCCGCGAGGGCGGTGCGGGTGGCTCTATGACGCGTTCATCGGCTTTTCAGTCTAGCGTGAACACCGATCCTGATGGTCGGGCCGTTACCCTGAAGAAGATTGATGAAATCGAAGCGCAAATGTCCAAGCAGTGGTGGAAGGGCAAGCTCGACCCCGCACATGGCGCGTTTGCCCCTACTGCTCCCCAGAGCCATGAGCCAGCGCAGGAGGGCTCCGCTGAGCAGTCTACCCAGCCCGCGTCATCAAACTCCCAGCAGTTCAAGGTAAGCGGTGGCTCTGGTTTTGATTTTCATGCTGCCGAACAGGCAGAAACCCAGGTGGGGGCTGCGTACAGGCAGGCCGCTGACACGCAGCCTCTAGGGGGTGAGAAGGCCGCTAGGCCAGATGGTGCGCAGATCGGGTTTTCTACTTCCGAATTGTTCGCCTATGAAGATGACCAGATGGCGACGGACCCCGAATTGGAGGAGGCCGCTATTCGCTACGCCAATGGGGATGACAGCGGGGCCGAGGCCAGCTTGTTGCAAGCCTTGCGTACGCCAGCCATCATGCCGGACATGGCGCTTTCTTGGGCTGCAGCCTTGCTTGATCTGTACCGCGCAACAGAGCAGCGCGCCAAGTTTGACGATGCTGTGGCGGAGTTTGCTGTGCGCTTGGGTGGTCATTCTCCGGTGTGGGCGCACCTGCCCGATAGCGAGCCTTCCACAGGCGGCGGGCATTCGCGTGCTTCGGGTGATACGCAGCCAGGGGGGTGGAGTGCTCATGGTGCGAATGAGCCCATTTGGCAGGCGCCAGAGGAATTGTCCGCTGAGGCGATGGAGGTCTTGCGTGAAGCCATGGGGTCCACCCCCATGCCCTGGTATCTGGACTGGGCGCCCTTGAAGCGCATAGCGCCCGAGGCGATGCCGCTCATGGGGGGGTTGTTCGCCAGTTTGTGCAATGAGCCCGTGGTCCTGCAATTTGGTGGCGTAGAGAGCTTGGTGCAAACCATGCGCCGGATGATGCCCTCGGGAGATCGCAGCGTAGACCAAGCTTGGTGGGACGTGCGCTTGGATGCCTTGCGCACGATGCAAATGGTGGATGAGTTTGAACTCGTTGCACTTGACTATT
>JBIIYT010000019.1:0-15944 GCA_044346675.1 Rhodoferax sp.
GTGACCACACGCCGGTGGTGGTCACCTTGGGCTAAGCCACCTTCAATCGATACCCAGCTCTTGTATCTTGCGGGTGATGGTGTTGCGCCCTATGCCCAGTTTTTGTGCCGCCTCAATTCTGCGGCCTTTGGTGTTGGCCAGTCCAGCAAGGATGAGGCGTAACTCAAAGCGGCGGGTGAGTGCGTCCCACACATCGGTGCGACCCGACTCCAGCAGTGCGAGCGCCTCGCGCTCGACATCGGACTCCCAGCCTTGGGTGGGAATACTTGGCACCAAGCCTGAAACCACACCCGCACTACTGCTAGCTTGACCCTCTCGCGTTGGAACAGCTTGCGGCAGCGCCTCCGGTACAGACACAGATGCCGCTTTAGCAGACGGCACGGTTAGCGCACTATGCAGCGGCGCTTGTGCCAGGCCTACGGGTACTTCCGGTGGCAAGTCCTTGGCCTCGATCATTTGAGAAGGGGCCATGACGGTAAGCCAGTGGCAAATATTTTCCAACTGGCGCACGTTGCCCGGAAAGGCAAAATTCTCCAACCACCCCAGCGCGGCGTCTGAAATGCGTTTGGACTCTACCCCCAACTGCTTGGCACTTTGCTGCAAAAAGTGGCGCGTGAGCATGGCCACGTCTTCCTTGCGCTCGCGCAGGGCGGGAAGGCGCAGGCGGATGACGTTCAGCCGGTGAAATAGGTCTTCGCGAAACGCGCCGTCTTTGACCCGTTGCTCTAGGTTTTGGTGGGTAGCTGCAATTACCCGCACATTGGTTTTAACAGCGCTGTGCCCGCCCACCCGGTAAAAATTGCCATCGCTCAAAACCCGCAGCAAGCGGGTTTGCAGCTCGAAAGGCATGTCGCCAATTTCGTCCAAAAACAGTGTGCCGCCATCGGCCTGCTCGAAGCGGCCACGGCGCATGGTTTGCGCCCCGGTAAAAGCGCCGCGCTCATGGCCAAAGAGTTCGCTCTCTAGCAAATCTTTAGGAATAGCCGCGGTGTTAATGGCCACAAAGGGACCGTTCGCACGCGGCGAATGCTTGTGCAGCGCACGCGCCACCAGCTCTTTGCCAGAGCCTGATTCGCCGGTAATCATCACCGTGACGTTGCTTTGGCTCAGGCGCCCAATCGCTCTGAACACATCTTGCATAGCCGGTGCTTGGCCTAGCATCTCTGGGGTTGCGGCCATGCGCTCTTCACTCACCTCTTCACGCAGGCTTTCTTCTACCGCGCGACGAATCAGTTCCACCGCTTTGGGCAAGTCAAACGGTTTGGGCAAGTACTCAAACGCACCTCCCTGGAAGGCGCTCACCGCGCTGTCCAGGTCAGAAAATGCCGTCATGATGATGACAGGCAGCCCCGGGTGCTTGGCCTTGACCTTCTCCAGCAAATCAAGCCCCGAGCCGCCCGGCATGCGAATGTCGCTCACCAATATTTGTGGCCCTTGTTCGTCTGCTGTGCTATTGAGCGCGGCCAATACATCCAAGGGGTTAGAGAAACTGCGTGTTGGAAGGTGCTCGCGCAAAAGCGCTTTCTCCAAAACGAAGCGAATAGACTGGTCATCGTCTACGATCCAAATCGGCTTCATGTTGCGCTGGTCCCCTGTTGTGGTCATTACGGAAGCGGAATCAATATTTTGAAATCCGTACGGCCCGGCACACTGTCCACCTCAATCAAACCGTGGTGCTGCTGCACAAAGGTTTGTGCCAATGTCAGCCCCAGCCCTGAGCCGCCTTCACGGCCCGACACCAGGGGATAAAAAATGCGGTCTTTGATGGAGTCTGCAATACCAGGCCCGTTGTCAATGACATGCAATTCCAATGCCAACCGGTAGCGTTGTTTGCCAAACGTAACTTGGCGGGCAATGCGGGTGCGCAAGGTGAGCTGTGCATCGCCCGCCGCAATGCGCTGCGCCAGCGCTTGGCAGGCGTTGTGCGCGATGTTGAGCACGGTTTGAATCAATTGCTCGCGATCCCCCCGAAACTCGGGGATAGAAGTGTCGTACTCGCGCACCACTGCTAAGCCTTTGGGAAACTCTGCTGCAATGAGTGCGCGCACCCGTTCACACACTTCATGGATATTGACATCCCCCACTTGATGGGGCCGCCGGTGGGGCGCCAGCAAGCGGTCTACCAAGCTCTGCAAACGGTCGGCTTCGTGGATGATGACTTGGGTGTATTCAGTGAGCTCGGGGGACTCTAGCTCCAGTTCCAATAATTGCGCTGCGCCTCGAATGCCACCTAAGGGGTTTTTGATTTCATGCGCCAAGTTGCGAATGAGCTCTTTATTGGTCTGGGCTTGCTCAAGCAGGCGGTCTTCACGGTCTTGGCGGGTTTGCTGCTCTTGGGGCACCATCTCCACAATCATTTCATCCGCACACTCAGTGGTGCTCACAATCACGTGGACTGGCATAGGCTCAGCGCCCAAGCGTTTCAGGAAAGCGTCGTAGCGCAGGGCCGCAAAAGCATTTTCATGCGCACCGGCCAGAGCTTGACTTAGCAATGCGGGTTCGGTAAACACGTCGGCAAAGCAGGATCCGACGATGGCGCGTCGGGAGGTGCCCAGCACATCTTCCAGCGCCGCATTGGCAAACAAGACATGGGCATTGGCCTGCACCACCACTACCAAAGAAGCTAGCAGGTCAAAGGCCTGAAAGCGCAAGGCATCATTGTCCCGCATTGCAGCTGGCAATGGATTAGGCGCAGGGGGCAGAGATAGAGGCGGGCTCATACAGCAGCCATTTTGGCATTTCCTGCCATGCACCCGGCAGCTAAAAAACCAGGAGGAACTATTTGGACGCAGCAGCAGTGGGGACAGCGGGCAAGCGGGCCAACTCGCGGCGAATGCCAGCAATATCGCTCTCGTTGCGGGCAATGCTGGCTTTGAGCTCTGCTACACGGTCTTGGTACTTTTGGAAGTTACGGGTCTCGGGCCCGAGCTTCTCTGGCTCACCATTGTTGTACTCTTTCACCAACTCAGCTTGACGCGCCTCGGCCTTCTTCAACTCTGACTCCAAAATACGGCGTGTATCTGAATCTTTAGCACGTTGGTCTGGGGAGTCAACCCGCTGCGTGCTCTGGGCGGGTGCTGCGGCGCGGGCCACCGATTTGGGCGCTTGCACTACGGTCACATTGCCACCGGAGACGAGTTTGCAATGCTTTGCTTGGGCTTCGGTCACGCTATTGGTGTACTCATTGCCACAACGGTAGATGCGCTCTTGCGCCAAGGCGCCTGAGGCCAAGCTGCATATCGCCAAAAAGGTAAAAATCAAAGTTTTCATGCTGTTTTCATGCACCTCAAAAAGGCGCCACACGTGCAGTATGCGTCAAAAACATGAAAAAGCTAGTGTCCCCACTGACTTGTAAGGTTTCGATACAAACAAGTGTGGGGGGGTGTCCAAAAAAAAAGGGCGGCTTGCGCCGTCCTTTTTTCGCATAAACCACTGCCTGTAGGGCAGCACAGTTTACAAAGAGTAGTACATATCAAACTCAACCGGATGTGTGGCCATACGGAAGCGGGTTACCTCTTGCATCTTCAAATCGATGTAGGCATCGATATAAGAGTCGGTAAACACACCGCCTTTGGTCAAGAACGCGCGGTCTTTGTCCAAATACTCCAAGGCTTGATCCAAGCTGTGGCACACGGTGGGGATCAGTTTGTCCTCCTCCGGTGGCAGGTGGTACAGGTCTTTGCTGGCTGCTTCGCCGGGGTGAATTTTGTTTTCCACGCCGTCCAAGCCTGCCATCAGCAAAGCTGAGAAGCCCAAGTAGGGGTTCATCAATGGATCGGGAAAGCGCGCTTCCACGCGGCGGCCCTTGGGATTGGAAACAAACGGAATGCGGATAGACGCAGAACGGTTCTTAGCCGAGTAAGCCAACTTGACCGGTGCTTCAAATCCGGGCACTAAGCGCTTGTAGCTGTTGGTGCCGGGGTTGGTAATAGCGTTCAGGGCACGTGCGTGCTTGATGATGCCGCCAATGTAGTACAGCGCAAAGTCAGACAAGCCTGCATAGCCGTCGCCAGCAAACAGGTTTTTGCCGTCTTTCCACACGGACTGGTGCACGTGCATGCCCGAGCCGTTGTCGCCCACGATAGGCTTGGGCATGAAGGTGGCGGTTTTGCCGTAGGCATGGGCCACGTTTTGGATGACGTACTTTTGCAACTGAACCCAGTCAGCGCGCTGTACCAAAGTGCTGAACTTGGTGCCCAACTCCATTTGGCCCGCATTGGCCACTTCATGGTGATGCACTTCTACTGGAATGCCCAAGGCTTCGAGCACCAAGCACATTTCAGAGCGCATGTCTTGGAAACTGTCCACTGGAGGCACTGGGAAGTAGCCACCCTTCACCGCGGGACGGTGGCCGGTGTTGCCATGCTCGTACTCACGGCCCGTGTTCCATGCGGCTTCTTCCGAATCAATCTTGGAGAAGCAGCCCGACATGTCGTTGCCCCAACGCACGCTGTCGAACACGAAAAACTCGGGTTCTGGACCGAAGTACGCTGTGTCGCCAAAGCCAGAGGCCTTCATGTAGGACTCGGCGCGCTTGGCCAGAGAGCGGGGATCGCGCTCGTAGGCCTTGCCGTCGGCAGGGTCCACCACATCGCAGGTCAAGATCATCGTGGTCTCTTCGAAGAAGGGGTCGATGTTGGCGGTGTTGGCGTCCGGCATGAGTTGCATGTCAGAGGCTTCAATGCCCTTCCAGCCGGCGATGGACGAGCCGTCAAAAGCGTGGCCTGAGGTGAACTTGTCTTCGTCAAAGGCGGAGACAGGCACGGTCACGTGCTGCTCTTTGCCACGGGTATCAGTGAAGCGTAAGTCAATGAACTTGACTTCGTTTTCTTTCACCATCTTCATCACGTCGGGGACGGTCTTGGCCATCGAATACTCCTGTTGCACGGTTGTTAAAAAAATTGCCTGCTCACACATTGCAGCTTTTGTGCCAAACATCAGTAAAAAGGGCATTTTTGCTGAGGCTCACCATTGTGCCTTGCGAATTCACGCTTTTTCAGTGCATCCCAGCAAACAAAGCGCTTTGCACGGCTTGCGCCAGCCGCACAATCACCAAAATACAGCGACGGAAAACACTTTTTTGGTGCGAATTTAGTTGCGCACCAATTCGGGGCCTAGGGTGGCTTGCAAGGATTGCAGCCCCTTCAGTAGATCGGTATAGGCTTTTTCGACCTGCGCTGGCCCACCTTTCACCCCTAGCTCTACGTGGCGGCCATACTGCGGGTGGTCTACGCTGGGTAGGCTAAATACCTTGACCGGGTGCTGGCTCTCAATGGCCAGCATCAGCGGGGTCAGGCTGGCTTCCATAGCGCCAAACACGACCACTGATTTTTCTAACTTGGCGTTGGACTTGAATAAGTGCGCGTAATGGGTGTCCAGCACCCACTCAATCATGGGCCAGGCCATCACGGGGAACCCCGGCACGAAATGCACATCTGCACAGCTAAACCCGGGGATCCCGTTAAATGGGTTAGGAATGATGCGTGCGCCCACAGGGAACACGCCCATGTTCAGGCGGTGAATATGGTCCGGGTGCTGCGCATCAAACACCTCGCCACGCTCTTGGGCCAGCACTTGCATGCGTTTCAAAATCAGATCTTTTGCCTGCGGGTGCAGCGCAAGATCCACCCCCAAGGCGCGCGCCGCGCACTGGCGGGTATGGTCGTCTGGCGTAGCACCAATACCCCCGGTCGAAAAAACCAAGTCACCGCTGGCAAAAGCTTGCTGCAAAGTGGTGGTGATGCGTTCAGGCGCGTCGCCCACATAGTGCGCGTAGTCCAGCTCTAGCCCGCGCGCGCCCAGCATTTCAATGACCTTGGCCAAATGCTTGTCGGCACGTTTGCCGGACAAGATTTCGTCGCCAACAATGATGAGTCCGATGTTCATGGCGTAGGCGTGGGTTCACTGCGTAAGCGTTGCAAAGCTGCAAGGCAATAGTGGGTGAACCAAAGTGCAGAAAATGTGAATGCCAAGGTGTACAAGAGGATAGACACCAGCGCCAAAACAGGAAGCATAAAGATGGACATGAAGCTACTAATGGACCAGATAAGCGTGGGCGCTGCCCCCAGGTAACCAGCCACCACGCCCATGACGATCAACGCCAAGCGGTGGCGGCGCAACAGCACTTTTCTCTCTTGCGTGCTGGCATGGTCGGCAAGGGCATCAAATGCCATCACCCGGTAGGCAAGCCAGCCCCAAATCAAGGGCGGCAGCACCAGCACCAAAGGCGGCACCAGCCACAAAGGAATAGACACCACCATGGCAAACACGGCCATGAGAGCAGAGCCTAAAGACCAAACTACGCAGCTGCCAAAAGAAGCCCCCTGGAGGCGCTCCAAGTCGGCAAAGCGCCGCCTTGCAACCAGGTTCACCATGGCTGGGGTCATAAAAAGCGAAACCAGCAATAAAGACAGCACCACAATCACAGGCGTTGCCACCATCAGCACAATAAGAGGAGACAACACAGCCCTGAGCTGCCCCACCCCTGCGCGGTCCAGCCAAGCCCCGGCGTTTGCCAATATCGTAGAGGACGCAAGGAACGCGCGAATGTGCTCCAGCGCCAAGTCCCAATAAAAGTAACCCAGTGCCCCCATCAGGGCCACCATCAGCACCACGGGAAAAAGAGAGAGCAAGATCACCTTAGGGTGCAAGCAATAGGCCAGCGAGCGCCAAAAAGCATCAAGGATGGCTTTCATTGCCACAACCTTTTCAGACCCAACCACTGCTGCGACCAAAAGCCACGGCCATAGTCCACGCCCTGCTCCACTTGGTCGCGCACCCCTGTGGAATCAAAGCGCAGTTCAAAATTAGCCGTGCCAAACAGCATGTCCCACCACGGCAGCAGCACACCAAAGTTGTGCCCACCTAAGACTGTCTTGCCCGTATGCGCCAGCTTTGTCTCGTGCCCAATGCCTATGCTGTGGTGCAGGCGATGAAAGCGCGGGCTCACCCAAAGCCGCTCGCCCACCCTGCCAAACCAGATGCGCACGTTGGCATGCTGCAGGCTTTCACTGAGCTGCGTGAAGGCCACCACCGCCACAAACTGACCCGGAGGGATACCAATGCACTGCGCCACCAAGACCATCAAAGTGTCCACCAGGACATCGTCCAACAAATGGTTGCGGTTGTCGCTCCACATAGTCATTTGGCGCTGTGCGTGGTGCAAAGAATGCAGCTTCCACCACCAGCCAAAATGGTGCTGCCCACGGTGCACCCAATAGCTGCAAAAATCAAACACCACTAAGTAAAAGACCAAACTCACCCACGGTATGTCGCTCACCCCCGGCCACAAGTTTTCTAAGTGCAGCGTGGGCCAACCCGCTACCCGCAGCGCACCGAACAACTCATCAAACAAGGGCTCCAGCGTAAAAAACAAGGCCACGCGAAACAAACCCAAGCGGTGAATCAGCGTGTAGATCACATCCACCCGCACGGTGGCCCGGTCAGTCACGGGCTCTACAGGTCGCCAGCGTTGCAAAGGTGCGATCACTAGCAGCATCACTACCAGTTGCACAATGCCCACCAAAAACCAGCCGGTGGCGTTGTAGCCATCTTCTAAGAAATTACCCAACCCAGAGGCAAACAGCACGGGTTGTAGGCACGCTTCATACAGCCACGCTTGGGTTTGCTCAAACAGTTGGGCCAGTGCATCCATGTTGCAAATCAGCCGCCGTGGCTGGCAATCCACTCTTTATAGGCTGGATGTGTGCGCAAAGTTTCAAAGCAAAAGCCGCGCTCTTTCAACCCCACAATCAGCGGCTCCAGCACGGCGGGTGCCCACGGATCTTTGCGCGACCATATGCCCAAGTGCGCCATCAAAATATCGCCGCTGCGCACATCGCGCAGGGCTTTTTTAAGCAAGGCGTCATTGCTGAATTTTTCGCTCGGCAACTCATCGCCCAAAAATCCCGCTGCGGCCCAGCCCACATGGGCATAACCGCAGGCACGGGCCTCTTGTAGCAAGCGCGCGGATGTTTTGCCACCTGGCGCACGAAACAGAGGTAGTGGCTTCTTGCCGGTGAAGTCTTTCAAGCGCTCTGCAGCGTAGTCGAGTTGGCTACAGTATTTCGCTGCGTCCCAGGTAAATTCACGCCCGGCAAAGGCACCCGCGCTGGGCTGCATGCGAAAGCGCGCTTGTACACCGGGCACGTCGCCGCGCCAGTACACGTGGTCATAGGTATGGCTGGCAAATTCATGGCCTTCCGCGGCACGCGCTTTCCACCACGGAGCCCAGTAATTGCCCAAACTGCCATCACCCGAGACCGTGCGCTCGTTGGCGGCAAAGAACGTCACCTTCACTTGGTTGCGCCGCAAGATATCCGCAATCAAAGGGGCTACTTCCATGTGACCCGTGTCCAAGGTAAGGTAAACCGGCTTGGCGCACGTACCCTGTGCTACGGCTGCCGTCGTGCTAGCCAAAATCGTCATGACAAAGATAGCGGTGCGCATACTGCTGGACTCCACTTTAGTTAACGCGGTGCGTGGTCCAAGGTCCACACGCCATGGGGCGATTTGCCTACATTGACTTGGCGCACCACCGTGCGGGTGGTGGTGTCGATCACGGTCAATTTTTTAATCCACCGCGATGCCACATAGAGAAAGCGACCATCAGCAGACAAATCCATGCAGTCAGGCCCCCCAGGGGCGGGGTAGTTGTCCACCACGGCCATAGTTTGCATATCAATTTTGCTAATGGTGTTGGCCACCCGATTGCTCACAAAAACGTGCCGCTTATCGCCCGCGCTGCGAAAGGCATGCGCCCCTTTGCCCGTTGGTATGGTTTTGACCAAACGCGGGGCGGCTGCGCTCACGTCATACACCTCCACGCCCTCGCCGCCGGTCAAGCCAATCAACACAAATTTGTCGTCCGGCGCGCCAAATACATCGGCTGGCAAGCTGCCGGTCTTGCCGCGCCACTTCAGGGTCTGAGTTGCTAGGTCAATGAGCACCAACTCGTTACTGTCTTGCATGGTGACGTACGCAGTGGTGCTTTTGCTGTCTATCCAAATATGGCTAGGCGTTTTGCTGGTGGAGATTCGCTTGATGAGCTTGGGATTGGTGCCATCCCATTGGTAAATATCAACGTGATTGAGCCGGTTGGCGGCTGTAACAAACCACTTCATATCAGGCGAAAACCGCAGCTGGTAGGGGTCCAAAATATCCTTCACCGTTCGCTGTACAGCACCGGTTTTTGGGTCCAAAAATAGCAAAGAGTCGCCAAGGGCATTGGCCACAATGAGCGACGTTTCATCGGGGGTGAGGTACAGGTGGTGCGGCTCTTTACCGGTTGGGATACGCCCCGTTTCTTTCCAAGACACGGGGTCCACGATGCTCACACTCGCATCCAATGAATTGAGCACAAAGATGGGGTATTCAGCGCCTTGCGCTTGGGTCACGGGGAGCAGGCCCAATAAGGCTGCCAACAATACACAAAAATGAATTAAGAATTTCACAAAAAATCGCTTTAAAAGGGACAACAAGTGTAGCCGTCTACGCCTGCATGAGGGCCAGGTCCGCCGGGCTCAACCAGCGCCACTGGCCTGGCGCCAAATCGGCGGGAAGGGCCAGACCACCGATTTGGGAGCGGTGCAGCGCCTCTACCCGATTGCTAACGGCCGCCACCATGCGTTTGACCTGGTGGTATTTGCCCTCGGTGAGTGTTAAACGCAAGTGGTATTCGTCCACCGCTTCGCACGCGGCAGCCCGCACGGGCTTGGGGTCATCGTCCAAGACCACGCCGCTTAACAACTTATCTACTTGCTTGGCATCTAGGGGGTGCTTGACCGTCACCTCATACACTTTGGGCACATGGTGCTTGGGCGAACTCATGCGGTGGATAAATTTGCCGTCGTCGGTCAGCAGCAGCATGCCGGTGGTGTCTTGGTCTAGGCGGCCCACGGCCTGCACACCCTGCACGGCGGCCTTTTGCGGCCTCAAACGCAGGGGCGAGGGTAACAAAGTGTAAATACTGGGGTAAGTCGAGGGCTTTTGGGAGCACTCCGTACCGGCAGGCTTGTTTAACATGAGGTAAGCCTTCTCAAAGAAAGGCCAGTCCGTACCCTGAACTTTGAATCGCAGGCCAGGAGCTACAAACTCCATAGCAGCTTGGGTACAAAGCACGGGGGCTAGTCCATCTTGCTCTGTATACACATGTACCAAGCCTTGTTGAATCAGCCCCGCACACACTCGCCGCGTACCAAAACCTTGGGAATAAAGAATGTCCTGAAGTTGCATGGCCTGAGTATCGCTAAAATACGTGCACTTTTAAGCGTCACGTCAGATGACCAAGTAATCAGGGGGAAAACACAATGATCAGTTCATTTTTGATCGGCATAGGCTTGGGCGCAGCGCTAGGCGCCGCTGCCTATTACTGGCGCAGTAACGCATCGGCGAAAAACCGCAGACGTATTCCCAAACAATGGCCTTTGCGAGCGAGGCTATTGGTCAACAGCGAGCAGCAGCGGGTGTGGACATGGCTGGCCAAGGTCGTGTTTGACCACCAAGTTCTCATCAAAATACCCGTCACCCGCTTTACGGCGCCCATAGGCAGCAGTGACTCCAGCCACTGGTACGAGTTGCTCAATGGCGTGTATTGCAACTTCACCGTGTGCGACGCCCAAGGGCGCGTGGTGGGATGTGTGGACATTCAGGGGACCAACACGCCTTCTATGAGCAACCAAATCCTCAAACAAAGCTTGTTGTCGCAATGCGGTATTCACTACTGGGTGGTTGACCCCCAAAATTTACCGCCGCTGCGTGCGCTACGCACGGCCTTTTTTGGTGAACATGCGGCGAAAGAAAGTGGAGTGGATGAGCTTGATTCGCGTTTCAATGACGTGCGCGAAAGTCTGCAAGCTGCGCTTTACCGGGTACGCCACAGCAAAACGCGTCGGACCCCCTCATCAACAGCGTCATCGACAGCCTCGTCTCCAGCGCACCAGTTGGACGACTCCCAGTATTCGGCAAGCAAAGTGGGATCGGGCTGGGATCAGAACTCATTTGTTACCCCGCTGGATAGCCGAACCATGGACCTGAGCAAGTAGCCAAGACCCAAGGCAGGTGCGATGAACCGCGGCGCAGGGCTTATTTATTTTTAAGCTTGCCGCGGGGGATGACCGCAGTGGTGATAGGTGCGCGCATGGGCTCACCAGAAATTGGCTTCGGGGGCGAAGTGTCCTTCTTCGGTTTTTTCGCTTCTTTGTTGGTTTTTTGCTGACCTTTAGCCATGTGAAACTCCGATCGTTTGGCAACATTGCCGGTCACTAGTTTAGCGCCTTCATCACAGCATCTATCACGCTCCACCACGCACTCTTCGCGCACAGGTCTTTGGTTTTCCAAAGACCTGCCGATAAAGAGAACATGGAAGCCACTCAGGCATCCGATAGGAGCAGATCATGGACACACCCGCCGCACACCTACTCTCGCAACGCGAACTAGCCCAACGCTGGGGCAGCGCAGAGGCCACCATCAACCACTTTCGCAGCGAAGGCATTGGGCCTAGGCATGTGGACGTGAGTGGCCACGTGATGTACCCCGTGGAAGAAATCCAGAAGTTCGAGCGCGCTTGCCTGTTCTTTAACCCGATTGAAGTGGCTTATCAGCAGTTTGCTTGATGGTGAGAATCACAGGCACGCCCAAGCGGGCGTGCCTATTCACTCAAAGGTCTCAAACACCTCATTCAAACGATCCACCCACTTGGCCCGCTCCGACGGCTCAATAAAGCTTGCATTAAAGCTATTCAGTGCGAGTTGGTACGCTTGCTGGGAGTCCATACCCAACGCGGCAAAGGTCTGGGTAAAGTTCTCATTGATATAGCCGCCAAAGTAAGCAGGGTCATCGGAGTTGATGGTGGCCACAATGCCTGCGTCCAGCATTCGTTTGATGCTGTGCTGTGTGAGAGACGGATACACGCACAGCTTGAGGTTAGACAAGGGGCACACGGTGAGCGGTATGCGGTCCTGAACTAAGCGCTGCATCAAGCGCGCGTCGTTGATGGCTTGCACGCCGTGGTCTATGCGCTCTACTTTGAGCACATCCAGCGCATTCCAAATGTATTCGGGTGGCCCCTCTTCGCCCGCGTGGGCTACGAGCCTGAAACCCAGCTGGCGTGCCTTGGCAAACACGCGGGAGAACTTCTCCGGCGGGTGGCCCAGTTCGCTGGAAGCCAAGCCAATGCCCACTAGTTTGTCGCGCAGGGGCAGCGCTTGCTCCAGGCATTCAAAGGCTTCGTCTTCACTCAGGTGGCGCAAGAAGCACAAGATGAGCGAGGCCGTCATGCCAAACTTCTTTGGTGCATCCATGCAGGCACGGTGCAGGCCGTTGATCACCACGTCGGTACTCAGGCCGTGGCCGGTGTGGGTTTGGGTATCGAAAAACAGCTCGGCGTGCAGCACATTGTCAGCCTGCGCGCGCTCCAGGTAGGCGCAAGCCATGTCGTAGAAATCTTGCTCAGTTTTGAGCACCATGGTGCCTTGGTGGTAAATGTCCAAAAATTCTTGCAAGTTGTTGAAAACATAGGCACTGCGCAAGGCTTGGACGCTGGGGTAGCTTAGGGCCACACTGTTGCGCTTGCTCATGGCAAATATCAGTTCAGGCTCTAGCGAACCTTCTATGTGCATGTGCAGCTCGGCTTTGGGCATGGCGCGCAGCAGATCGGGCAGGCGCTCTGGGGCGATGGGTTTGTGGCGCATAGAGATTTCCTTAGAAGTTACTAGCTGGTGATTTAGCGCAAGTGTTGGGCAAAAAAGGCCGCCACGCGCAACTTGGCGTCTTCACGCGCTTGGGGGTTGGGCGCGGTGGTAACACCAGCACCGGGGTTCACGCCGTTGGGCACCTCTGAGCGTACGCGCTTGGATGTAAGTGCCGGGCTATCGAAGTCGTGGTAGGTGTCAGGGTAGGTCACGATATGCATCGGCTCGCCGCGCGCCGCCACGCTCTCAGCCAAGGCTTGGCAGGGTGCGGCAGGGGTCCAGTCATCCGACTCGCCTATGAGCAACAACAAGGGCGCGTAGGGGTGAAAGCTGGCGGCCCTTTTGTTGCGCGAGGTGCACCCCGGGTAAAACGCCACGGCGGCTGCAAAGCCCTTGCCCGCAGTGGCACTGGGTAAGCGGGTAATGGCATCCAAAGTCACCCCACCGCCATGCGACCAGCCCAGCAGCGCCACACGGCTAGCAATCACGCCTGGCAACTGGCGCACATAAGCCAGCGCGGCATAGGCATCGCCTACGCGGTCAGACTCTTTGAGCGTGCGCTCGCTGAACTTGGTGGTGCAAATTTCGCGCAAGCCGCGCGAGGTGAAACTGTCGAGCATCAACACCACATAGCCTTGCCCGGCTAGATATTCGCCCCACATGTGGTGGCGCGCATTGAGCAGACCGTCTTTGCCATAGGCGCCGCCACAGCCATGCACCATCACCACAGCGGGATGTTGCCCACCGCCCTCGGGGCTAAAAACAAACGCCTTAAGCCCAGCGGGTGATGACGAGAATTGCCCTGCGGGCACCAACACGGCCTGAGGTTGCGCCGCCTGCGCAAGCACAGGTAAGCAAGCCAAACAAAATACAACAACCAGCCACAGGCGCGATAAGCACCCCCAGTATCCGGTAGGGTGCTTACTTGCCACTAGGAATCTTGCCCTCTACGCCTTTAACGTAAAAGCCAAGCCCGCTCAAAAATGTGTCGTCAGCCACCGCGCCCACAGCCAGTTGCTCTTTGCCCGTGTTGTCCACCAAGGGTCCCTTCCATATAACAAAGCTGCCGTTTTTCAGGCCCGCCTTCACCGCGTCTACCTTGGCCTTGGTCTCAGCAGGTACGTCGTCCGCAATGGACACAATATCAATCGCCCCTTCTTTCACCCCCCACCAGCTTTGGCCTGTGGTCCAGGTGCCTGCTAACGCGTCTTTTGTGGCTTTGATGTAGTAGGGCCCCCAGTTGATAACGGCCGAGGCCAAATGCGCCTTGGGGGCATAGGCGGTCATGTCCGAGTCCCAACCAAAAGCGCGTTTGCCTTGGGCCTGGGCGGCTCGTAGCACGGCGGGGGAATCAGTGTTTTGAAAAAGCACATCGACCCCGGCACTCATAAGCTTGTTGGCGGCTTGGGCTTCTTTCACCGGGTTAAACCACTCCCCCACCCACTCCACCTTGGTTTTGATGGAGGGGTTGCTGCTTTGCGCGCCCAGGGTGAAGGCGTTGATGTTGCGAATGACTTCGGCAATGGGCTTAGAGCCCACCACACCCAAGACGCCGCTTTGGCTCATCTTGCCCGCAATGACACCTGCCATGTAGGCACCCTCGTAGGTGCGACTGTCGTAGGTACGCAAGTTGGGTGCAGTTTGGTAGCCCGTGGCGTGTTCGAAACGCACATTTTTAAAGTCAGCCGCCACCTTGAGCATGGGCTCCCTGTAGCCAAAGGTGGTGCCAAAGATCAGCGTATTGCCGTCTTTGGCCAGTTCGCGCATGGTGCGCTCGGCGTCTGCTGACTCAGGCACGTTTTCTACGTAGCGGGTAATCACCTTGTCGCCAAACTCTTGGGCCAGCGCTTTGCGGCCATTGTCGTGCGCAAAGGTCCAGCCACCATCACCCACCGGGCCCACGTAGGTGAAGGCAATCTTCAACGGCCCGGCGCTACCGCCCGCGCTTGCCGCCGTTGCACCGGGCTGCGGCCCTTCTTTATTGCCACACGCCGCGAGTACAGCCACAGCGCCCATAAGGATGAACTTGGACAGTAACCGTAGTTGCGAATTTTCCATGTCAAGTCTCCTTTACCAAAGCGGTGCAAAAAATAACAGCTATCGAAATTGCCACGCAATCCAAATTATCCAAACGATCATGCAGATGCCACATCTGCTCTAGCAATAAAGTAGCAAAGAACTTGACGGAAGAAACGTCCAAGCTCTTTGCCATTTTTACCACTGAACTCATATGGAACTACATCGCATTTAGTTGCACTAATAAGATACAAATAGCGCGTACCAAGCATCACATCTTCAAGAGTGGATGTACGAATACTTTTACTGAAAAACCTAGTCTGAGCCCATGAAATACCTTCACGAGTAATACAAATTTTTAGTGGAAATTGCGACACGATCCCGTTATACAAAAATATCGCCGAGCCCAAAAATCCAAACGCAATAAATGCGATACCCGTCGCATTACCCCCGCCATAAATTTGAATGAGAACGCCACACCCAACGAACAAACCGCACATAAGTTGTGACCCAACAATAAACAACTTACTTGAAGGCTGTGGAGGCAAGGTAATACACATTGCATGTTCGTCTCCATGAACTGAGATCAGACCAGCCTGAGGCGCAACAGGCATGCTCAGAAAACTGCTATCTAGATTAAGTCGCTCGCGAAGGCTAAGATCCAAATGCTCTGGTCGACGCACTTGGTTTGCGCCACTCATTTTGTCATGCAGCGGAAAATGCAAAAGCCTAGCAATGCTGAACCCGATGTTTCTGGATTTCGCGTAGCGGGTTGATTCCGCAACCACCAGATTGGTCTTCCCCTTGAGGCTTACGGTATGCACTTTTATCGAGTCACCGTCCGAGCCTGTGTCGCGATACTCTGTGCGCAATTGAACCGCATCAAAGTCACTCAATGGCCAATGGCCAAAACGCAGAATCGGAATGATTCGAAACCAGCACCACCAGCCCTCAACTGTTTGTGCGCTAGCATTCATTTGAACGCATCGACGCAAACCGATCAAAAGCAGACTGGCCAGAGAAAAACAAGCTACAGAATAGATTGACAGCTCATATTGAGCTGATACAGCCGCCAAAACAAGGCAGATAACGCTAGAAATTATCCAACCCTCGTTGCGTCCAATTTGCGTCACTATTTGCATCATTTTGCGGCAGCGCTTTGGTGAGAATTTGAAATTGCTTTCAAAGGCAATGTTGTTTACAACTTGGTTAGAAGTGGCCCGGTTTGTTTGAACAGCT
>JBIIYT010000197.1:0-5075 GCA_044346675.1 Rhodoferax sp.
TTTGGGCCAATGTGAAGCCTTTGTGCGTATCTGTCGGGTTGTGCGGCAAACGGAACAAGGTGCTCACGGGCAAACCCAGTGCCTCACGCGCCTTGGCGGTCAGGCCACGGCCAATGATCAACGGAATGCGGCCACCGGCACGTACTTCGTCAAACAGTACGTCACTCTTGACCTTGAACTCGGCAATCACTTTGCCGTCTTTGAGCGCTTTACCTTCATAGGGACGCAATTCGACTACATCACCCATCAGCATCTGGCTCACATCCAACTCAATGGGGAGTGCGCCTGAGTCTTCCATGGTGTTGTAGAAAATGGGCGCAATCTTGGCTCCCAAGCACACACCACCAAAGCGCTTGTTGGGCACAAAAGGAATGTCTTCGCCCGTGAACCAAAGCACCGAATTGGTGGCAGATTTACGCGAAGAGCCTGTACCCACCACATCGCCCACATAAGCCACCAAGTTGCCCTTGGCTCGCAGACCTTCGATGAACTTCACGGGGCCGCGCTTGCCGTCTTCTTCAGGCGTAATGCCAGGGCGGGCATTCTTGTGCATTGCCAAGGCATGCATGGGAATGTCGGGGCGACTAAAGGCGTCGGGTGCGGGCGATAAATCGTCGGTATTAATTTCGCCGTCTACCTTGAACACAGTCAGCGTGATGGATTGCTGCACCTCAGGGCGCGAAGTAAACCACTCGGCATCGGCCCAACTTTGCAACACCGCTTTTGCTTGCGCGTTGCCTTTGTCTGCCTTTTCCTTCACATCGTGAAACTGGTCAAACATCAGCAATGTTTTCTTCAAGCCATTGGCAGCTGCTTGGGCCACCACAGGGTCGTCTAACATGTCCACCAAAGGGCTGATGTTGTAGCCGCCTAGCATCGTGCCCAAAAGTTCTGTTGCGTGTTCGCGCGAAATCAGTGGGCACTTCTCCGTACCGTGCGCCACGGCAGCTAAGTAACTGGCTTTAACTTTGGCCGCATCGTCGACACCCGCGGGTACGCGGTGTGTAATGAGCTCCAGCAAAGTAGCCTCTTCACCTTTGGGTGGTGATTTCAGGAGTTCAATCACTTCGCCAGTCTGCTTGGCAGACAAGGGCAAGGGGGGGATGCCAAGTGCGGCACGTTCTGCGACGTGAGCACGGTAAGCTTGCAACATAGTATTTACTCCTTATTCACCATCAAAGTTTGTTGAACTCGCGGGCAGCCTTAAGTGCTACAGCAAATGGGCCACGCCCGCTTGCTCGTCTTGCAGTTCTTTGAGGGTCTTGTTGATGCACTCTTGGCTAAATGCATCCACAGTCAAGCCTTCCACTACTTTGTATTCACCACCTTCGCAGGTCACGGCAAAACCAAACATGGTGTCTTTGGGGATGCCATATTGGCCATCCGATGGCACACCCATAGTGACCCACTTGCCATTGGTGCCCAAGGCCCAATCGCGAATATGGTCAATGGCTGCATTGGCCGCAGACGCGGCGGAAGACACGCCACGCGCCGCAATAATGGCTGCACCACGCTTGCCCACGGTGGGCAAGAAAGTGTCTTTGTTCCACACCTCGTCATTGATCATGTCTTTGACGCTTTCGCCCTTGATGGTGGCAAAGCGATAGTCCGCGTACATGGTAGGAGAGTGGTTGCCCCACACCGCCATTTTTTCGATGTCCGCTACAGCCTTGCCGGTTTTGGCGGCAATTTGGCTTAAGGCGCGGTTGTGGTCCAAGCGCAGCATGGCGGTGAAGTTCTTGCGTGGCAGGCTGGGAGCGCTCTTCATGGCGATGTAGGCATTGGTATTGGCGGGGTTACCCACCACCAGCACCTTCACATTGCGGCTGGCCACCTTGTCCAAGGCCTTGCCTTGGGCGGTGAAAATTTCGGCATTGACGGCCAACAACTCGGCGCGTTCCATGCCGGGGCCACGGGGACGAGAGCCAATGAGCAGCGCGTAATCCACGTCTTTGAATGCGGTCATGGGGTCGCTGTGCGCTTCAATGCCCACCAACAAAGGGAAAGCACAATCTTGCAACTCCATGATCACGCCTTGCAGGGCCTGCTGGGCCTTTTCCACAGGAACTTCCAGCAGACTCAGCACCACGGGCTGGTCTTTGCCCAACATCTCACCCGAAGCGATGCGAAACAGAATGGCGTATCCAATTTGACCTGCGGCACCAGTAACGGCTACGCGAACGGGCTTTTTGCTCATGGTGTAAAACTCCAAATAGTAAGGAAAATTAAGTGAGAAGAATGGCAGGCAGTTTACCTCCGAATTCAAGCAAAAGTCAATTTGTCTTATGTCTTATATAAGATATGATTCGATTAAGCCTGTGTAGGTGACACAACGCAGATTCAAGGAATCATGAATACGCCGCCACCCTCTCCAAACGACAGCCCAACATCTGCCGCACTCAGCACTGAATCCCTGGCGGGCGCGAGTCCGAGCCCCATGTTCAGCCCGCTGTACCAGCAAATCAAAACTTTGATGTTGCAAAGCCTGCAGTCAGGGGAATGGAAGCCGGGCGAATCCATCCCCAGTGAAATTGATTTGGCCAGCCGCTTCAAAGTCAGCCAAGGCACGGTGCGCAAAGCGATTGACGAGCTAGCAGCAGAAAACCTGCTCGTTCGTCGCCAAGGCAAGGGCACTTTTGTGGCCACCCATGCAGAGCAGCACGTCCAATACCGCTTTTTGCGCCTGTTGCCCGACAACGGAAGCCCCAACAGCGAAGGCCCAGCACAACGACATATCATTGACTGCAAACGGTTGCGCGCCTCAGCCGAAGTGGCGCGTGCGCTGGCCATACGGCCGGGCGACGCAGTGTTACAAGTCAGGCGTGTACTGTCTTTTTCCGGCGTCGCCACCATTTTGGAAGACCTTTGGCTACCTGGTGCTCCATTCAAAGGACTGACTGCAGAACGCTTGGCGGCCTATGATGGCCCGATGTACGGCCTGTTTGAAACCGAATTTGGGGTGCGCATGGTACGCGCGGAAGAAAAGATTCGTGCCGTTTTGCCCGATGCTGAGCAATCCCAGTTGTTGCAAGTACCAAAGCATGTACCACTGCTTAGCGTGGAGCGCATCGCCTATACCTACAACGACATCCCGATGGAAATGCGCCGTGGGCTGTACCTAACCGATACACACTACTATCGAAATACGCTAAATTGAGTGCCGTGAATGCTGAAAGCACAAAGTCAGATTGGTGCATTGCAATAGAATTTGCATTTCAGCGTGAATAATTACAAGATGGTTACCTTCAAGAAAGCACATGCATGACCGAGCGTTTAGCCCCCCCCCGTGCCAATCGGCCTGAATTTCGTAACATCAACGCCCTAACCGATCTACCCACGTATCGGTTGCCTCCTGCGGGTTGGGTGTCAATTTTGCATCGCATTAGTGGTGCACTGATGTTTTTGCTGATGCCATTCATCATCTGGATGTTTGACGCCTCTATTTCGTCTGAATATTCATTCGCGAAGTTCGCCGCAGTTTTTAACATTGGTATTCCTTTTTCTTTCGACTTGAGCTTGGGCTTCAAGCCCGAGTGGGGTCAATTTACAGGACTCATTCCTGGCTGGTTGATGAAGCTGGTGGCCCTGTCTCTCATTTGGGCCTATCTGCACCACTTCATTGCTGGTCTGCGCCACCTCTGGATGGACGTGAATCACGCAGTGAGCAAAGAGTTCGGTAAGTCCTCGGCACTCGTCACTCTGGGTTTGGGCACCACATTGACCCTCATCTTGGCCCTCAAGCTCTTTGGCGTGTACTAACAAGGAATCAAAAATGGCAGTTAATTACGGCTCCAAACGCATCGTAGTAGGTGCTCACTATGGCTTGCGCGATTGGTTGGCGCAGCGCGTCACGGCATGCCTGATGGCACTCTTCACATTACTTGTTCTGGCACAAGTCATCTTCTCCAAAGGCCCTATCGGCTACGACAACTGGGCGGGTATTTTTTCTCCCCAATGGATGAAAGTAATCACCTTGACGGTCATTATTGCGCTGCTGTACCACGCTTGGGTCGGCATCCGTGATATTTGGATGGACTACATCAAACCCGTGAGTGTGCGATTGACCTTGCATGTTTTCTCCATCGTCTGGTTGGTTGGCTGCGCTGGATGGGCCATTCAAGTCCTGTGGCGCCTTTGATTTACACCCCCTACAAGATTTAACCCATGTCTTACCCCGTATCCAAACGTAAATTTGATGTCGTGATTGTCGGAGCCGGTGGCTCTGGCATGCGCGCTTCGCTCCAACTAGCTCGTGCTGGCCTGAATGTAGCCGTACTGAGCAAAGTGTTCCCCACCCGCTCGCACACGGTGGCTGCCCAAGGTGGCATTGGCGCCTCTTTGGGCAACATGAACGAAGACAACTGGCACTACCACTTCTATGACACAGTCAAGGGCTCCGACTGGCTGGGCGACCAAGACGCGATCGAGTTCATGTGCCGTGAAGCACCCAAGGTGGTGTACGACCTAGAGCACATGGGTATGCCGTTTGACCGCAACCCCGATGGCACCATTTACCAGCGCCCGTTTGGTGGCCACACCGCCAACTACGGAGAAAAAGCGGTTGAGCGCGCCTGTGCCGCAGCGGACCGCACCGGCCACGCCATGCTGCACACGCTGTACCAACAAAACGTAGCAGCCAAAACCAGCTTCTTCGTCGAATGGTTGGCCATGGACTTGATCCGTGACGCAGATGGCGACGTAGTAGGCGTCACCGCACTCGAGATGGAAACAGGCGACCTGCATATTTTGGAAGCCAAGACTACGCTGCTGGCTACCGGTGGTGCAGGCCGCATTTTTGCCGCATCTACCAACGCATTCATCAACACCGGCGACGGCTTGGGCATGGCCGCCCGCGCAGGCATTCCGCTAGAAGATATGGAGTTCTGGCAGTTCCACCCCACAGGCGTAGCGGGCGCTGGCGTGCTGCTCACAGAAGGCTGCCGTGGTGAAGGCGCTATTTTGCGCAATGCCAATGGCGAACGCTTCATGGAGCGCTATGCCCCCGCGTACAAAGACTTGGCCCCACGCGACTATGTGTCACGCTGCATGGACCAAGAGATCAAGGAAGGCCGTGG
>JBIIYT010000198.1:0-5071 GCA_044346675.1 Rhodoferax sp.
TTGATAACGCAGAACTGCTGCGTCGGGAAGAAGAGGCCCAGCGCCAAGCCGAATTTATTCGCCGCCAAGAAGAAGAGTTGCTTGCGCGCCGCCAAGAGCGCGAAGCGCAAGAGTCTAAGGCGCGCGAAGCTGCCGCGAAGGCCGCCGAGGCTGCCATTGCCTTGGCATCTGCAGCACAGGCCAAACCTGCTGCTGCCGCATCCAAAACCAAAAAATCTGCTGATGCCACCGCTGCACAAGCACAAGAAGCTGCCGAAAAGGCCCAAGCCATTGCGGCAGCGCAGTTGGCCGCCAGTGAGAAGGCTGCTGCAGAATCCGCAGCCCGTGGTGCTGAAGACCTAGCGCGTGCCGCAGACCTGGGCGACCGCCGACGCAAAGCCGAGGCTGAAGCCGCTGCGATTCGTTTGATGATGTCGGCCCCGGCCAAGAAGGCGGCACCCGTGAAAAAGCCGGAAGAGCTTAAAGCCGATGCAGCCAAGGCTGGCATCAAGGGCACCTTGCACAAACCTGCTGCGGGCACAGTGCCAGCCAAGCCGGCTAAGCCTGCCAAGCCGGGTGCCGCCAATGCTGGCGGAAACACGGGCGGTTCAGGTAAAGAGGTGAAGTCTGCCAAGCTCTCTAGCAGCTGGGCGGGGGATCCAGCCAAGAAAAAGGCGATACCTACGCGCGGTGATACCGGCGCAGGTGCAGGCCGCGCAGGTAACTGGCGTGCGGGTCCGCGTGGACGCCGTGGCGCCAACGAACGTGATGAGCACCGCGAGCCAGCCGCTCCGGTCGAGGCGCGTGTCATTGAAGTCCATGTGCCCGAAACGATAACTGTTTCCGAGCTAGCCCACAAAATGGCGGTTAAGGCGTCTGAGGTCATCAAGCATTTGATGAAGCTGGGCCAGATGGTCACCATCAACCAACCTTTGGACCAAGACACCGCCATGATCGTGGTGGAAGAAATGGGTCATACCGCGGTTGTTGCAGCCTTGGATGACCCTGAAGCATTCACTGCGGATGAGGTGTCTGAGCAGCATGCCGAGTTGTTGCCCCGTGCGCCTGTCGTCACCGTCATGGGCCACGTGGACCACGGTAAAACCTCCTTGTTGGACTACATTCGCCGTGCCAAAGTGGCCTCGGGTGAAGCCGGTGGTATTACCCAGCACATCGGTGCCTACCACGTGGAAACACCGCGCGGCATGGTGTCTTTCTTAGATACCCCAGGTCACGAAGCGTTTACCGCCATGCGTGCCCGTGGTGCTAAGGCTACCGACATCGTGATCTTGGTGGTCGCGGCCGATGACGGCGTGATGCCGCAAACCAAAGAAGCCATCAAACATGCCAAAGCGGCGGGTGTGCCGATTGTGGTGGCCATTAACAAGATTGATAAGCCCGATGCCAACCCCGAGCGCGTGAAGAACGAGCTGGTGGTGGAAGAGGTGGTGCCTGAAGAATTTGGTGGTGAGTCTCCCTTTGTGCCCGTGTCTGCCAAGACCGGCCAAGGTATTGATGATCTGCTAGAGCAAGTTTTGCTGCAGGCGGAAGTACTGGAGCTGCGCGCGCCCGTGGATGCCATGGCCAAGGGCTTGGTCATTGAGGCGCGCCTGGACAAAGGCCGCGGTCCGGTTGCCACCATCTTGGTGCAGTCTGGCACGCTTAAAACGGGTGACATTGTGCTGGCAGGCTCCACCTATGGCCGCGTGCGCGCCATGTTGGACGAAAACGGCAAGACCATCAAGTCTGCCGGTCCATCTATCCCGGTCGAGATCCAAGGCCTGACCGAAGTGCCGCAGGCGGGCGACGAATTCATGGTGTTGGCCGATGAGCGCCGCGCCCGTGAAATCGCCACTTATCGCGCAGGTAAATTCCGCAACACCAAGTTGGCCAAGCAACAAGCGGCCAAGCTGGAGACCATGTTTACCGACATCTCGGCGGGCGAAGTCAAGATGGTGCCCATCATCATCAAGGCCGACGTGCAAGGTTCGCAAGAAGCCTTGGCCCAGTCGTTGCTCAAGTTGTCTAACGACGAAGTCAAAGTCCAATTGGTGTACGCCGCAGTGGGTGCTATCAGTGAATCTGATGTGAACTTGGCGATTGCCTCCAAAGCGGTCATCATCGGATTTAACACCCGCGCCGACGCTGGTGCTCGTAAGCTAGCCGAGAACAACGGTGTGGACCTTCGCTACTACGACATCATTTATGACGCCGTGGATGAGCTCAAGCTGGCCATGTCGGGCATGTTGACCCCGGACAAGAAAGAGGAAGTCATTGGCACAGCGGAAATTCGCCAAGTGTTCAAGGTCAGCAAGATTGGTTCGATTGCGGGTTGTATGGTGACCGCCGGTATCGTCCGTCGCACCGCACGCTTGCGCTTGCTGCGTCAAAACGTGGTTATTTACACCGGAGAGCTGGACTCGCTCAAGCGTTTCAAAGACGATGCCAAAGAGGTGCGTGAAAACTTTGAGTGCGGCTTGAATATCAAGAACTACAACGACATCCAAGAGGGCGACGTGCTGGAGTTCTTCGAAATTCGCGAAGTGGCCAGAACGCTTTAATTCGTGCGCAAAAAGTCCAGCACCCCTAACCGTAGCTTTAAGGTCGCCGATCAGATCCAACGGGATCTGACCGAGCTGATCGCGCGCGAGCTCAAAGACCCGCGGGTGGGCATGGTGACTATTCAGGCGGTAGAAGTAACGCCTGACTATGCGCATGCCAAAGTATTTTTTAGCTTGCTGGTGGGCGACCCAGTGGCGTGCACCGAGGGTTTGAACCAAGCGGCGGGCTTTTTGCGCTCGGGCTTGTTTAAGCGCTTGCACATTCACACGGTGCCAACACTGCATTTCATTTTTGACCGCACGACAGAAAAAGCGGCCGATATGAATGCATTGATTGCGCGCGCTGTGTCTTCGCGCGCCAAGGACGATTGAGCTGATGAACGCGCCGCGTGCACGGGTTGCTCGGCGCCCCGTGCATGGGGTGCTCTTGTTGGATAAGCCTTTAGGCTGGTCCAGCAACGACGCTTTGCAAAAAGCCAAGTGGCTGTTGCGAGCCGAGAAGGCAGGGCACACGGGCACGCTGGATCCGCTTGCCACGGGTGTGCTGCCACTGTGCTTTGGAGCGGCCACCAAGTTCAGTCAGTTGCAGTTGGATGCGGACAAAACGTATGAAGCGGTAGTGCGCTTAGGCATTAAAACGAGCACGGCCGACGCCGAAGGTACGGTGCTAGAAGAGCGCCCTGTGCGTGTAGCGCCAGAGGATGTGCAGCGGGTGGTAGCACTGTTTACCGGAGAGATTCGGCAAACCCCGCCCATGCACAGTGCCTTGAAGAAGGATGGAAAAGCCCTGTACGAGTATGCGCGGGCTGGAGTGGAAGTAGAGCGCGAAGCGCGTGTGGTGATGATTCACCAGCTCGATGTAGATGTGGCCCTTTTAAATAGTGCGCAACCAGCTATCAAAATAATAGTGCGCTGCAGCAAGGGCACCTATATTCGAACGCTTGGCGAGGATATGGGAGAAGCTTTGGGCTGTGGCGCCCATCTCAGCGCATTGCGCAGGGTGGATACGGGCGGTTTTTCCGTTGCGCAATGCGTGAGTTTGCAGGGGCTCGAGGCCATGACGGAAGAGGAGCGCTTGCGCTGCCTGATGCCGGTGGAGTCGCTTTTGGCCGACCACACCGTGGTAAAGCTAGCGCCAGAGAGCGCAGGCCGATTTTTAAGTGGCGTGCGCAGGCGCGGCGTGTGGCCTAAGAGCCAACGGGTTGCGGTGTATGGCGAGTCGCCAAACGCCTTGTTAGGTACTGCACATGTGCAGGCAGATGAACTCATTCCCAGCAGGCTGCTGAGCCCGCTGGAGATTGCACAAATATTGGGCGATCACGTCAGTGCGTGATCGGATGAATAAAATTTAAGAGAAAGTGAACCTTGACTATGAAGCAAATCAGAAACATCGCCATCATTGCCCACGTTGACCATGGCAAGACCACTATGGTCGACCAGTTGCTGCGCCAGTCTGGCACCTTTGCCGAGCACGAAAAAGTGGTCGACACCGTGATGGACAACAACGCGATTGAAAAAGAGCGTGGCATTACCATTTTGGCCAAAAACTGCGCCGTGACCTGGGAAGGCACGCACATCAACATCGTCGACACCCCCGGACACGCGGACTTCGGCGGCGAAGTGGAACGTGCGCTCAGTATGGTGGACAGCGTGTTGTTGCTGATTGACGCGCAAGAAGGCCCCATGCCGCAAACCCGTTTTGTGACCAAGAAGGCCTTGGCTTTGGGTTTGAAGCCCATCGTTGTGGTGAATAAAGTGGACAAGCCAGGCGCCAACCCCGACAAAGTGGTCAACGCTGCGTTTGATTTGTTCGATAAGCTCGGTGCGACCGATGAGCAGTTGGACTTCCCCGTGGTGTATGCCTCAGGTATCAATGGCTGGTCTTCCCTGGAAGAAGGTGCTCCTGGAGAGCAGTGGGGCCCTGATATGTCCGCATTGTTCAACACCATTTTGAAGCACGTCCCCGCCAACTCTGGCGATCCCAAGGCCCCGTTGCAATTGCAAATTTCCGCACTCGATTTCTCCAGCTTCGTTGGCCGTATCGGCGTGGGCCGTATCAGCCAAGGCACGATCAAGCCCATGCAAGACGTGGTGGTTATGGAAGGTCCGGACGGCAAGGTTGTCAAAGGCCGCGTGAACCAAGTGTTGACGTTCCAAGGTCTTGACCGCATGCAAAGCCCCTTGGCGGGCCCCGGCGACATCGTGCTGATCAACGGTATCGAAGACATCGGTATTGGCGTAACAGTGACTGATCCCACCAACCCCCAGCCTCTGCCCATGCTGAAGGTGGACGAGCCTACCTTGACTATGAACTTCTGCGTGAACACCAGCCCGCTGGCGGGCCGCGAAGGCAAGTTTGTGACCAGCCGCCAAATTTGGGATCGCCTGCAAAAAGAACTGCAACACAACGTGGCGCTGCGCGTGAATGAAACCGACGAAGAAGGCGTCTTTGAAGTGATGGGCCGCGGTGAATTGCACCTGACCATCCTTCTGGAAAACATGCGCCGTGAAGGCTACGAAATGGCCGTGTC
>JBIIYT010000274.1:0-3966 GCA_044346675.1 Rhodoferax sp.
CGGCAATGTATGCTTTTTGCGCATCGCTAAAGCCGGTGGTGCCTATCACGGCGGCCACACCCAGCTCGCGGCACACTTGCAGATGTGCCATGGTGCCTTCGGGGCGGGTGAAGTCAATCAGAAAGCGGCTGCTCTGCAGGCCTTGCTTTACATCCGCTGTCACCAATACACCGGCGGGCTTGCCGGTAAATGCCGCAGCGTCCGTGCCAATGGCGGGGCTGGCGGCAATATCTAAAGCGCCTGTCAAGGCGCAGTCGGGCGCGTTGCGCACCGCTTCAATCAACATGTGGCCCATGCGGCCGCTTGCGCCTGCGATGGCGATGTTGTGGGTCATAGTTCTTGCGCTCCTCGGGGCAAAAAGTTACTTGCCCGCAGGCTCTAGCGGGGGGTAGCTGGTGGGTGCTGATGGCACGGGGTTGGGCGCGGCTGACGCTTCTGCGGGGGCTGGGAACTTCTTTAAGCCCTCTGTGGACGCCTCTAGCCGAGGCAGTTTGTCCACCTTGGCGTTGGATTTGAGGGTGGACACAAACTCTGCCTCGCTGGGCAAGTCATCCGCCTCAATTTTTTCGACTACGTTGTCTTTAAAGAAGACGGTGACCTTGCGCGACTGCGGCTCGCCATCTTGGCGCTTGAGGGTAAATACATAGTCCCAGCGGTTCTCATGAAACATACTCTTGAGCAAAGAGGTGCCCAACACATCGCGCACTTGGATACGCTGCATGCCGGGCTGCAGCATCGCCAACTGCTCACGGGTGACGACATTGCCTTGAATAATGTCGATTTTGTACGGCTGCACCGCCTTGACCACCTTGGTACGGGTATCACCCGCCGTGCCGCAGCCCGCCAAGCCCCAGCTTGCGAGAGTAGCAAAGAAAATCAGGCAGAGGCGAAAATGGAGGGCAGGCATGAGCAGGGCGGTGGGGCGATATGATCGCATCATTGTAGCGGCCTGGCCTCAAGTGCACCGGCCCTATGGACAACCTAGCGAGCGCAATGGAGGCGAGCCTTTGACCAATATCGACGAACTCAAGAACACCGGGCTCAAAGCCACCATACCGCGCCTGAAAATACTAGAGGTATTTCAAAACAGCACGCAGCGGCATATGACGGCCGAAGATGTGTACCGTGTTTTGTTGCAAGACCGCTCCGATGTGGGCTTGGCCACGGTGTACCGCGTGCTTACTCAGTTTGAGCAAGCCAGCATTTTGAGCCGCAGCACGTTTGAGAGCGGTAAGGCGGTGTACGAGCTCAATGAAGGGCAGCACCACGACCACTTGGTGTGCCTAGATTGCGGTAAGGTCGAAGAGTTTTTTGATGCGGAAATTGAGAATCGGCAGCACGCTATAGCCAAAGCCAAGGGTTTTGCTATTGCAGACCACGCCTTGAGCTTGTACGCCAACTGCACCAAGGACAAGTGCCCGCACCGAAGCGCGGCTGCATCGCGCTAGGCGTTTTAGCCGTCGCGCTCCATGGCCTTGCGGTGGCGATCGACAAACTCTTGGTAGGTGTCGATGCCGCGCAGCTGCAAAATGGTGTTGCGCACTGCAGCTTCTACCAGCACCGCGATATTGCGCCCGGCCACCACCTGAATCACCACCTTGCGCACCGGAATGCCCAATACGTCTTGGGTGAGCGGCTCGTAGGGAATGCGCTCGTATTCGCGCTCTAAGGTTTCGCGGCGTACCAAGTGCACAATGAGTTTGAGCCGCATTTTCCGGCGCACCGCAGTTTCGCCAAAGATGGCGCGAATGTCTAGCAAGCCAATGCCGCGCACTTCTAGCAAATTTTGCAGCAGCTCGGGGCAGCGCCCTTCAATGGTGGTTTGGTTGATGCGGTACAGGTCCACCGCATCATCAGCCACCAAGCCGTTGCCGCGCGATATCAGTTCCAAACCCAGCTCGCTCTTGCCCAGGCCCGACTCGCCAGTGATCAGCACGCCCAAGCCCAAAATGTCCACAAACACGCCGTGCATGGAGGTGCGCTCGGCAAAGTGTTTGGACAGATACGCGCGCAGCACATCGATGACGAAGGCCGGCGACTCTTTGGTGGCAAACATGGGAATCTGTGCGCGCTCACACATGGCCAAGAGTGCTTCAGGGGCCACTTGGCCATCTGCCAGCACCAGTATGGGCGGCTCTAGCGTGACGATGCGGGAAATGCGCCGGGCGCAGTCTTCGGGCGTGGCATTGGTGAGGTAGGCCACTTCGCGTTCACCCAAAATTTGGGCGCGGTAGGGGTGGATGTAATTGAGGTAACCCACCAAATCGGCCCCAGAGCGGGCGGCGCGCACGGCCACCTCGTCAAAGCGCCGCTCCGAAGCGCCTAAGCCCGCAACCCACTCCCAGCGCAGGCGAGCGCGAAACTCTTCAAACAAGACATCAGCACTGACTACGGTGGATTTCACAGGGGTAGTACAGCCAGCGGCGCAAATTAGCTTGCAAGTGCCGATTGCCAGCCAGAGATCAGTTGGTAGAGCTCTGTGGCGTCGGTGCTAGCCAGCAGTTTTTCACGCAAGGCCACTTCGCCCAGCATTTCGGCAATCTCTGCCAAGATGTCCAAGTGTTTTTGGGTGGCTGCTTCGGGTACGAGCAAAAAGATCAACAATTTGACCGGCAGCTCATCGTGTGCATCAAAGCCAATAGATTGCGACAACTGCAGCACTGCAGCCATGGGCGATTTCAAGCCCTTGATACGCCCATGCGGTATGGCAACACCGTGGCCCAGCCCGGTAGAGCCTAAGCGCTCCCGAGAAAACAAGCTGTCTGTGACCAGCGCACGGCTTAAGCCATGCAAGTTTTCGAAAAGCAGGCCAGCTTCTTCAAATGCACGTTTTTTGCTTGAGACATCAACCTGCGCAAGCACTTGCGCAGGAGTCAGGATACTGGCGAGTCGGTTCATGGTGTTGCTGCGGATTATGCACAAAATAAAACCGCCCAATGCAGGGCGGTTGTTGGGGTGGCGTAGCGCAAGGATGCTACATCAGGCGCTTGGGTGCGTCGTGGTGGTGGTTTTGGATGCGGTCTTTGTGGCGAACCACTTGGCGGTCTAGTTTGTCCACCAGCTCGTCCACGGCAGCATACAGGTCTTGGTGGGCGCTTTCGGCGAACATGTCGTTGCCTTTGACGTGAATGCTGCACTCGGCGCGCTGGCGCCTTTCTTTTTCCTTCTGGTTTTCTACACTGAGGAGCACTTTGACATCTACTACTTGGTCAAAGTGTCGCATGATTCGATCGAGCTTGGTCGTGACGTAACTTCGCAGGGCAGGGGTAACTTCCAGGTGATGACCGCTGATCGTCAAATTCATAAATAGCCTCCAATTGCTCTCGGGGTTGAAAAAGCCTTCCGCTTCAAGCGGTCAGCACGCAAACCAAAATGCAGAAAAGTCTGTCATGTGTTTGTCACTATGCACCCGAAACTGCCGAATTGCAATCCCTTTATTTTGTTTCTTTTGGCTTTTTTCCTTGCATTTTGAAGGACCTTGTTTTTGGGTTGGGGCGCGCTCACTTGGCTATGGTGGGGTGCAAATCCAAGCGCCGCGCCACCACAATGGCCAGCAAACTGGCGCTACTGCCGACTACGGCCGCCATCCAGTAGTTTTCCACCAGTCCTGCGCCGTCTCTGGAGATGAGGTGCCCGCCAGTCAAGGCGGCAAGGCCCATGGCTGCTGATTGCACTGCAGCATTAAGCGTCATAAAGGTGCCGCGCAAACGGGGTTGGGCGGCCGAGGTGAGCATGGCCATGCCCGGAATCATGCGCCCGCTCATACAGATAAAAAACATGGTGGTGACCGCGATCACCAAGCCCAGCGGGGCTGGCCGCAAGAGGGTGGTCGCCAACATGGGGACGGTGACTGCCATTGCGAGCAGGCGAAAGGTTTGGAATTTGCCAAAGCTATCAGTCAAACGCCCAAACCAACGCGCCGTAAAGAGCGTGGCCGCACCGCCGCACAAGTAGATCAGGGGGATC
>JBIIYT010000199.1:0-5027 GCA_044346675.1 Rhodoferax sp.
TTGCTTGATGGTGTTGACCAGATCGGTAAGTCCCTCTAACGCAAAATATTCGCACTGCATGGGCACGATCACGCCATGCGCACAACACAGGCCGTTGAGCGTGAGCATGCTCAGAGACGGTGGGCAGTCAATCAGCACAAAGTCGTACTCCGCGTCCACCATCGCCAGTGCAAGCTTCAGGCGCTTTTCGCGCCGCTCAACGTCCACCAGCTCAACCTCGGCCCCGGCCAGTTCGCGGTTGGCACCCAAGATGTCGTAGCTGCAACCACCGTCTTTGAGCTTGCTGCTGGTGGTGCGCGCCTCGGCAATGGAGGCAGACTCCAGCAGCACGTCATACACAGTGAGCTCGAGCTTGCGCTTGTCTACGCCCGAGCCCATGGTGGCGTTGCCCTGCGGGTCTAGGTCAATCATCAGCACGCGCTGCCCCACCTTGGCCAGGCCGGCAGCCAGGTTGACCGTGGTGGTGGTTTTGCCAACGCCACCCTTTTGGTTGGCAACACAGAAAATTTTGGCCATGGGCTACTTACCTGAGATGAAGGTGGAAGGAAGACGAGAGAAGTGTTTCACGTGGAACGACCGTAGTGCTAGTGCAAACGCGTACTTAGCGATTCAGGGCCAGCTTGATACCGAAGCCAACTAGAAATAGTCCCGCCACTTTTTCCAACACGCGCGAAATCATGGGGTTGGCGCGCACTTGCTGTGCCAAGTAGTGGGTAAGGAGCACCGCCACCAAGCCGTACAAAAAAGTTAAGAGCGCAATAGTGGCCGCCATAAAGCCATAAGTCAGCATGCCGCGCCCCTGCACGGAGTCTACAAACAAGGGAAAGAATGCCATGTAAAACAAAATAGCTTTGGGGTTGAGCAAGGTAATGGCCATGGCTTGGCGCAGGTAGTGGCGGGGCTTGATGTTTAGCACGGGTGCGGCACCCGGTTTAGCCAACAACATTTGAGCACCCAGCCAAGCCAAGTAGGCAGCGCCCACCCATTGCATTACCTCAAACGCCGCAGGGTAAGCGTGCAACAAAGCCGCCACACCGGCGACCGCCAGCCACATCAGCACTTGGTCGCCCAAGATAACTCCCAAGGTAGCAGCCAGTCCGCCCGCCACGCCGCCTTTGCTGGTAGACGTGACCAAGGCCAAATTTCCTGGGCCGGGAATCAGCAAAAAAACAATGATGGTGACGACAAAAGTGCCGTAGTCGGTAACGCCGAGCCTGGGGATTTCCTTCTGGGGGAGGATGTGAGTTTACGTTACCTTTTTGGGTGGGCATTGAAGTTGTCGGGTTGGCGCTTTTTGGTTCGCCCGCAGAGGGAGTGGCATGCGTGCCGCCGCTCGTGTCCCCCGCCCTACGGGCTCCTCCTTTACCTCGCTTTGGCACACATGCCACTCCCTCTGCTCGAGTTTTTACGGGTAACCGGGCCAAAGACCTTTGCCCCGCGAACCACGCACTTTCGTCAAACGGGGGCCGATGGCGCAAGCCGAGCGCTCAGCGGTGACGTCCCAACCTGGTCGCGGATCAGGCGGGGTGGGTGCTCTGCACAGTGAGGTAAAGGAGGAGGCCGAAGGCCGGGGGACACGAACGAAGAAGAGTACCCGCCCCGCCTGATCCAACAAACCCAGTAGGCAAGCAACCGGCAGTTAGCCAGTCCGCCGCACCCACACAATGCAGCGCTCTGCATCCAGCCCCGGCACCACAAGCTGTTCCACGTGAAACACCTGCACATCCCCAGGCAACGCGGCCATCTCATCTGCCGGATGTTTGCCCTTCATGCCCATCCAAACCCCCTGCTCTGCCAAAGCCGAGCGCGACCAAGCGGTGAAATCCACCAAGGAAGCAAAAGCGCGTGAACTCACCACGTCATAAGGCTCGGTCAGACTTTCCACCCGGGCATGAATGCCACGCAAGTTGGGCAGCTTCAAACTCACCGCCACTTGCTGGATAAACGCCGCCTTCTTCGCCACCGTATCTACACAGTGCACGGTAATGTGGGGGCAGCAAATGGCAATGACCACGCCGGGCAGCCCTGCGCCTGAACCCACGTCAAGCAGGCGAAAAGCGGGTGACGAATCTGCAGCCTGCGCAGACACCGCCCCCGCCGCCACCTCCCCGACGGTCACGGGCATCGCATCCAGCTGCTTTTGCAGCGGCCCAATCACCGCCAAACTGTCCAGCAAGTGGTGCGTCAACATCTCGACCGGGTCGCGCACGGCGGTCAGGTTATAGACCTTGGTCCATTTTTGAATCAGGTCCAAGTAGTCCAGCAACTGCCCCACTTGCGCGTCGGTGAGCGAAAGCTGCAACGCAGCAAGCCCTTGGCGCAACCCACCCTCTAAAGCCCGCGCCATTAGCAAGCCCACCCCAAAGCCGGCATCAAGCCTGAACCTCGGCCACATCAGCCAACGGCTTGGCGGCGAACTCTTTAAACCCACCTTTTTTCAAGTGAATGAGCAGCAAGGAGATGCTGGCCGGGGTGATGCCCGACAAGCGTGAGGCCTGCCCCAAGGTCTCGGGGCGCAGCTTGTTTAGGCGTTGGCGCGCCTCTATGCTCAGGGCTGACACTTGCATGTAGTCCAACTCTGCGGGCAAGCGCAGGTTTTCATAGTGGGCGGCGCGCACCACTTCGTCTTTTTGGCGGTCGATGTAGCCCGAGTATTTGGCCGCGATCTCCACCTGCTCCACCACGGTGGCAACGAACACGTCTTGCGCCACTGCCACTGCACTTGCCTCACCAACCGGGGTTTCACGTGAAACAGGCGTTGTAGACGCTACTGGCAAATCGGGGCTGGCGTACTTGCCGCCGCTCAAACTCATCAAACCGGCGTAGCTCACATCGGGGCGGCGCAGCAGGTCGGCCAGGTTGTATTCATGGTCAATGGCCTTGCCCAGCACCCGCTCGGCCTCGGCCGCCGCCAGGTTTTTGGGGCTGACCCAGATAGAACGTAGGCGCTCGGTTTCACGTGAAACACTATCCCGCTTGCGGCAAAACGCATCCCAGCGAGCATCATCCACCAGCCCCAGCTGGCGGCCCACCTCGGTCAGGCGCGCATCAGCATTGTCTTCGCGCAGCTGTAGCCGGAACTCGGCCCGGCTGGTGAACATGCGGTAGGGCTCGGTCACGCCCTTGGTAATCAGGTCGTCCACGAGCACACCCAGGTAAGCTTCGTCGCGGCCCGGCACCCAGATGTCTGCGTGGTAGCTGGCGCTACCCGCAGCGCTCAAAGCTGCATCGCCACCACCGCCTGCGCGCACTTGTAGCGCGGCATTGATACCGGCAAACATGCCCTGCGCCGCCGCCTCTTCATACCCCGTGGTGCCATTGATCTGTCCGGCAAAAAACAGCCCGCCTATAGCTTTAGTTTCAAAGCTGCTTTTAAGGTGCTGGGGGTCAAAGTAGTCGTACTCAATGGCGTAGCCGGGGCGCAAGATGTGCGCGTTTTCCAGCCCGGCCATGCTGCGCACCAAGTCGTACTGAATGTCAAACGGCAAACTGGTGCTGATGCCATTGGGGTAGTACTCGTGCGTGGTCAGGCCTTCAGGCTCCAGAAAAATCTGGTGGCTTTCTTTGTCGGCAAAGCGGTTGATCTTATCCTCCACGCTGGGGCAATAGCGCGGCCCCACGCCGTCTATCTTGCCGGTGAACATGGGGCTACGGTCAAACCCGCTGCGAATAATGTCGTGGGTGCGTTCGTTGGTGTGCGTAATCCAGCACGACATTTGCGCCGGGTGTTGCTCTACTCGGCCCATAAAACTCACTACCGGCATGGTGGAGCTCATGCCACCAGGCATGCCGTCGCCGGGTTGTTCAATACATTTGCTGAAGTCAATGCTGCGCCCGTCCAGCCGCGGCGGGGTGCCGGTTTTTAGTCGGCCCTGCGGCAGCTTCAGCTCTTTCAACCGCGCACTCAAACTCACCGCTGGCGGGTCGCCCGCGCGGCCCGCAGAGTAGTGGTTCAGGCCCACATGGATCTTGCCATCCAAGAAGGTGCCCGCCGTCAGCACCACCGTGGTGGCGCGAAACCGGATGCCCACTTGGGTCACCGCCCCCACTACTCTGTCGCCCTCCACCATCAAGTCATCCACCGCCTGCTGAAATAACCACAGGTTAGGTTGGTTTTCCAGCATGCGGCGAATTGCCGCCTTGTACAGCACACGGTCGGCCTGGGCACGGGTTGCACGCACAGCCGGGCCCTTGCTGGAGTTGAGAATACGAAACTGAATGCCCCCCTCGTCAGTGGCCAGCGCCATAGCGCCGCCCATGGCGTCCACCTCTTTCACCAAGTGGCCCTTGCCAATGCCGCCAATGGAGGGGTTGCAACTCATCTGCCCCAGGGTTTCAATGTTGTGAGACAGCAGCAGCGTCTTGCAGCCCATGCGGGCAGCGGCCAAAGCGGCCTCGGTACCGGCGTGGCCGCCGCCAACGACGATGACATCGAAATGTTGTGGGTAGAGCATAGAGGGTCGATTTTACCGGGTGCCCCATTTTTTAGCCACAATCAGGGCCATGACAAAACTCCTCATCTTCGCCGGCAGCACCCGCCAACAATCGTTCAACCGCCAACTCGCCCAGGTGGCCGCCCAACTAGCCCAAGCCCAAGACGCGCAAGCCACCCTGCTGGAGTTGTCCACGCTCAACATCCCGCTGTACAGCGCCGACCTAGAGACCCAAGGCACCCCGCCCGATGTGCTACGGCTCAAAGAAATAATGGATGCACACCCAGCCTGGATCATCTGCTCGCCCGAATACAACGGCAGCTACACCGGCCTACTCAAGAACACCATCGACTGGGCCTCCAGCCCCGTGAAAGGTCACCCCGTTTGGGCCGATGGCAACAAGCCCTTTGCTGACAAAACCGTGGGCCTGCTCAGCGCATCGCCCGGGGCACTGGGCGGCTTGCGTTCACTCAGCCACCTGTCTCCCCTGCTGCTCAACCTGCACTGCTGGGTGTGCCCAAAGCAGTTTGCGCTTGGCCGCGCGGGTGAAGCATTTAACGCACAGGGCGAGTTGCAAAGTGATGCACACCGCAA
>JBIIYT010000200.1:0-4983 GCA_044346675.1 Rhodoferax sp.
AACTGGCGCAGCCGTTGGGTGTGCTCCAGCCCAACCCTGTGTAGACCTGTGCAATGGAGAGGTACTTTTCTTTGACAATCGCTTCGCGCACGGCTTGGTGGCCGTGGTCGGTACAGGCGCACATGGTCTTGGGCGTGGCAGAGTAGTCGCCCCCAGCGGTGAACATGAGTATTTGCTCCACCAAGCCGGTGCACGAGCCGCACGATGCGCTGGCCTTGGTGTGCTTTTTTACTTCTTCTAGCGTGAACAGGCCCTTGTCTTTGATGGCCTTGCAGATGGCGCCTTTTTTCACGCCGTTGCAGCCGCATACTTCGGCGTCATCGGGCATGGTGGCTGCCTTGTTATGTCCCTCGTGTCCTACGTCACCTATATTGCTCTCGCCAAACATCAGCTTGTCCCGGATGTCTGCCACACTGCGTCCGTCGCGCAGCAGTTTGAAGTACCAGCTACCGTCTACCGTGTCGCCATAAAGGCAGGCACCAATGAGCTTGTCGTCTTTGATGACCAGCTTTTTGTAGACGCCACCATAGGGGTCGCTCATGACCAGCTCTTCGGTGCCTTCGCCGCCAGCAAACTCACCGGCGCTGAACAAGTCAATGCCCGTCACTTTGAGTTTGGTGGAGGTGAGAGACCCCACGTAGCGGCCAATGCCAAACTGGGCCAAATGGTTGGCAGCCACTTTGGCTTGCTCAAACAAGGGCGCGACCAGCCCGTAGGCAATGCCCCGGTGTGCAGCGCATTCGCCCACCGAATAAATTCGTGCGTCGGTGGTGGTTTGCAGGGTGTCGTTGACCACAATGCCGCGGTTCACGTGCAGGCGCATTTTCTCAGCCAGCTCGGTGTTGGGGCGAATGCCCACGGCCATGACCACCAGATCAGCCGCCACCTCGGAGCCGTCTTTAAACTTGATGGCTTTGACCCGGCCACCCTTGCCCTCGTTCTCAGAGCCCACCAGCTCTTGTGTTTGTGCGCCCATCAAAAATGTCAGGCCCCGGTCTTGCAGTGACTTTTGCAGCATCTTGCCGGCTTGGGTGTCGAGCTGGCGTTCCATCAGCGTGGGCATTACATGCACCACCGTCACGTTCATGCCGCGCAGCATGAGGCCGTTGGCGGCTTCCAGGCCCAAGAGGCCGCCGCCAATGACTACTGCGTTCTTGTACTTGGTGGCTGCGTCGATCATGGCGTTGGTATCGGCAATGTCGCGATAGGCAATCACGCCCTCCAGGTCTTTGCCGGGCACGGGCAAGATGAAAGCGTTGGAGCCGGTGCACATCAGCAGACGGTCATACTCGGCGCTTATCTTTTCGCCAGCGCCGTTTTCGGCATGCACTAGGCGGCGCACGCGGTCTACGTCGGTCACTTTCCAACCTGCGTGCAGGTGGATGTTGTTGTCCTTGTACCAGTCCCACGGGTTGAGAATAATTTCGTCAATGGTTTGCTCACCTGCCAACACGGGGCTGAGCAAGATGCGGTTGTAGTTGGGGTGGGGCTCAGCCCCAAACACCGTAATGTCATACAGCTCTGGGGATATTTTGAGCAGTTCTTCCAGCGTGCGCACCCCGGCCATGCCGTTGCCCACCATGACCAGTTTGAGTTTTTTCATCTTTGCGACTCCAGACTTCGTGTGACGTGACTACATGCAAGCCCCATGATGGGGCGTTGAAAACAATCTTTTGGGGGCAACAAACTGCTATGGGTAGCCTCTGGGTGCTACCTTGCCGGTTGCCGTGCACACGTCTTTATGCGCAGACCACAAGGTGCTTTCCTCCTAGTGGGGCGCGTCGTTGCGCCGATAGGATATTAGCAATACTTGTGCCACGTTTGTAGGTGCAAACACGCTGGAGGTGGGCGCATGCTAGCCGCTACACTTGGGATGCGCGACTATCCTGCTACTTTCAACCCCTTCCCACATGAAAAATTACGACCTCTACGCTATTGGCAACGCCTTGGTGGACTCTGAATACGAAGTGAGCGACGCCCAGCTCCAAGCTATGGGCGTAGACAAGCGCCACATGACCTTGATAGACGCAGCGCGGCGCGCCGAGTTGCAGGGGCATTTGCAAGGCACCACGCCACGGCGCACCGGCGGTGGATCGGCGGGCAATACGGTGGTGGCTTTGTCGCAATTAGGTGGCAAAGCTTTTTATTCCTGCCGCGTGGCTGACGATGAGCTTGGCGCGTTTTACACCCAAGACCTGATTGCCAATGGCGTAAGCACCAATTTGGCCACCACCCAAGCCCCGGCCGGCCAAACTGGCAGCTGCATGGTGATGGTGACCCCCGATGCCGAGCGCAGCATGAGCACCTTTTTGGGGGCCACCGCAGAGCTGGACCACACTGCGTTGCAGCCCGACGCCATTGCCAGCGCGCGCATCTATTACATGGAAGGCTACTTGGCTGCCTCCCCCACGGGCTTGGCCGCTGCCTTGCAAGGCCGCCAAATAGCCCAAGACGCGGGCGTGGCATTGGCTACTACCCTTAGCGATGTGAGCATGATCAAGTTTTGCAAGCCCGGGCTGGACGCGATTGTGGGGCAGGGATTGGACTACTTGTTTTGCAATGAAGAAGAAGCCCAAGTGTGGTGCGCTAGCCAAGATTTACAGACCATTTGCAAACAGTTAAGCCAACTGGCGCGTGTGGTGTGCCTGACGCGTGGCCCTCAGGGCTGTATGGTGCTGGAAGGAGCGCAACAAACCGCAGTGCCTGCGGCCAGCGTGAAAGCGCTAGACACTAATGGCGCGGGCGATATGTTTGCAGGTTCGTTCTTGTACGCCGTTACCCACGGGCACAGCCACGCGCAGGCGGCTTGGTTGGCAAACCAAACCGCAGGCCGGGTGGTGAGCCAATATGGCAACCGGCTCACGCCAGAAGTTATGGGCGGCATCAAAGCCCGCTTTATCCAGCAGCTAGCCCAGTAGTCCATTTGCTGCTTGCCCCATGCAAAGCAAACCATCCTCTTTTTCGCGCAGTGCCTTGTTCACCATGGGCATCTTTGGGCTGCTGGTGGTGTCGTTTGCGGTGTACGCTTGGGCTGAGCAAAAGGTGGTGGATGCCATCGAGCAGCGCCACCAGTCTTTTTTGCTGGCCGATGAGCTGCGTCAGACCTCTGATGATCTGACCAAAATGGTGCGCATTTATGTGGAAACCGGCGATGTGCGATACAAAAATTACTACCAACTCATATTGGACATTCGCGACGGCAAGCGCCCAAGGCCTTTGGGTTATCAAAAAATTTATTGGGATTTTGTACTCGCCCATGAACATGTGCCCGAACCGGGCACTGGGCAAAGCATTGCTTTGCTAGATTTGATGCGTCAGTCTGACTTTACCGAGGAAGAGTTTCGCAAGCTTGAAGTAGCCAAGACCAATTCAGATGCTTTGAGCAAGCTCGAGCGCCAAGCAATGCAACTTTTGGATGACCCGGGAGCAGAGCTAGCAGTGCGCCAAGCCCGCGCCAGTTTGTTGGTCACCGGGCCACAGTACCACGCGGCCAAAGCAGGCATCATGCGCCCCATTGGCGAGTTTTATGCGCTTATGGAAAAGCGCACTACCGACTCCATACGCTCGGCCGAGAGAGATGCCTTGGTGCTAAGGGTGGTCTTTATCCTGTTTGGTTTGAGTTTGATGTTCATGCTCTATCGCACCAATAACTTTTTGCGTGCAACACTAGGCGGCTCTATTACCCAAGTGTTTGCACTCATCACCCGCATCGGTCGTGGAAACTTCACGCCTGCAGCAGCTTTGCCGCAGGCCGATGAAAACAGCGTGATGGGTTGGTTGGTCAAAACCCAGGTTCGGCTCAACAAAGTAGAGCATGCACGACAAGCCGCCGAAGAGGCATTGCGAGAAAACGAAGCGCGTTATCGGGCCCTTGTAGAGGGCTCCACCGATCCGATTTTGGCGCACCGCGATGGGGTTCTGGTGTATTTGAACCCCGCCTCGGTCAAGGCATTAGGCGCATCGAATGCCAGCGAGCTGCTGGGTTTGCCTTGGAAGAAAATTGTGCACTCGGACTTTCACCAAATGTCTCAAGAGCGCATTGGGCATACCTTGCAAACCGGGGTGCCTACAGCGGTCGTAGAACTGAAGTTTGTGAAGTTAGACGGCGAGGTTATTGACGTGGAGTCACAAAGCGCCGCTGTTATGTTGGATGGGCTGATGTCGGTGCAAGTGTCGTGGCGCGATATTACCGAACGCAAGCGGCTAGAAGACCGGGTGCGGCAGTTGGCTTTCTATGATGCGCTCACTAATCTGCCCAACCGCAGATTGTTGGATGACCGTCTGCACCAATCGATTGTCAGTAGCAGGCGTAGTGGCTGTTTTGGCGCACTGATGTTTTTGGATTTGGACAACTTCAAACCACTCAACGATACCCATGGCCATGTGGTCGGAGACCTGCTGCTGATAGATGCGGCGCATCGGCTCAAAACGTGCGTGCGCGAAATAGATACGGTGGCGCGTTTTGGTGGTGACGAGTTTGTGGTGATGCTCAATGAATTGAGCGCAGACCAAGGGCAAGCTACAGCGCAGGCCGCTGCCGTGGCAGAGAAAATTCGCGGCGTTTTGTCAGAAACCTATCGGCTAAACGTCGCGCAGGATGAAGGTGAACCCACCGTGGTGGAGCACCATTGCACGGTCAGCGTGGGAGTCACTGTTTTTACCCATGACGCCGCGAGTGCCGATGAGGTTTTGACACAAGCCGACACCGCGATGTACCAAGCCAAAGAAGAAGGCCGCAATACGGTTCGCTTCTTCAATTCGCGACCATTAGCTGCCTGACAGCAAAAAGGCATCGAATTTTTCAATGGCCATAGGTGCGCCAAACAAGTAGCCTTGGTAATCAAAGCATCCGTTGGCCGCCAAAAATTCACGCTGCTCCTCTGACTCCACGCCCTCTGCTACCACCAAGAGGCCCAAGTTTTTTGCCAGCGCTACCACGGTGCGCGCGATCGACGCATCGTTGGGATCGGTTAAAACATCGCG
>JBIIYT010000201.1:0-4937 GCA_044346675.1 Rhodoferax sp.
GCATTGGCAACGATGTAGAAATTGGGGCCAACACCTGTATCGACCGTGGCGCTTTGCAAGACACGGTGATTGAAGATGGCGTAAAGCTTGATAACCTGATTCAAATCGGCCACAACGTGCGCGTAGGTAAGCACACGGCCATGGCTGGCTGTGTTGGTGTGGCAGGAAGTGCCACCATTGGTGCGCATTGCACGCTTGGTGGTGGCGCGATTGTCCTGGGGCACCTGAGCGTGGCCGACCATGTGAATATTTCTGCCGCCACGGTGGTAACGCGTTCTATTCGCAAGCCAGGCCATTACACTGGCATGTTTCCCTTGGATGAGAATGTGGCATGGGAAAAAAATGCCGCAGCCCTTAAGCAACTTCACAGCCTGCGTGACCGTATTCGCGCGCTGGAGGAGCAGTTAAAAAAAATGGAAAAATCATGATGGATATACACGCAATTCTCAAGCAACTGCCTCACCGCTACCCCTTCTTGCTGGTAGACCGTGTGCTAGAGCTAGACAAAGGCAAAACCATTAAGGCCCTGAAGAACGTCACAATGAATGAGCCGTTTTTTGAAGGGCACTTCCCTCATCGCCCCGTCATGCCGGGGGTGTTGATGCTGGAGGCCCTTGCGCAAGCAGCCGCCTTGTTGGCGTTTGACGCACTGGGTATGTCGCCGAGTGATGATATGGTGTATTACTTTGCGGGTATCGATGGTGCTCGTTTCAAACGACCCGTAGAACCGGGTGACCAGCTTATCTTGGACGTAGAGCTGCTGCGTATGAAGGCTGGTATTTTTAAGTTTATGGCGCGCGCCAGTGTTGCGGGTGAGCCTGCCGTGGAAGCTGAATTGACCTGCGCAATGCGCGCAGTGAAGTAAGGTTGACTTAGTGAGCGCTATTCACACCACGGCGATTGTTGACACCAAGGCTGAGCTAGACAGCTCGGTGACCGTCGGGCCTTACACCGTGATTGGCCCCCATGTGAAAGTGGCGGCAGGCACCACCATTGGCCCGCACTGCGTCATCGAGGGGCACACCACCATTGGGCGAGACAACCGAATTTTTCAATTCAACTCGCTCGGCGCCATTCCGCAAGATAAAAAGTATGCGGGTGAGCCGTGTGAGCTGGTCATTGGCGACCGAAATACCATTCGGGAGTTTTGTACTTTTAACATTGGCTCTCCTGGCGACACGGGCGTGACCCGTGTGGGCGACGACAATTGGCTGATGGCCTATGTCCACCTAGCGCACGACTGTGTGGTGGGCAACAACACTATTTTTGCCAATAATTCGCAACTGGCGGGCCATGTGCATGTGGGTGACTGGGCGATTTTGGGCGGGTTCACCGTAGTGCACCAGTTTGTCAAGATTGGCGCGCACAGCATGACGGCCATGTGCACCTTGCTGTTTGCCGATCTGCCCCCGTTTGTTATGTGCCAAGGCCAACCCGCATCAGCGCGCTCCATGAACTATGAGGGGCTGCGCCGCAGGGGCTTCTCGCCGGAGCGGGTCACAGCGGTTAAAGCCATGCACAAGGCCCTGTACCGGGATGAGCTCACTTTGGAAGCTGCCCAAGCGCGCATTGCCGACTTGGCTGACTCTAGCCCCGAGTCTCAACCCGATGTGGACATGATGTTGACTTTCTTGGAGCAGGTGTCACCCCAGCGTGGCATCGTGCGCTAGCGCCATGTTGGGCACCGCGTGCCCATGGTGGCCATGAATATCGGTATGGTGGCAGGGGAGACCTCTGGCGACTTGCTGGCAGGTTTGATACTTGACGGCTTGTGTGCCCAGTGGCCAGACCTCACTGCTGCGGGTATTGGCGGCCCGCAAATGGCCAAGCGAGGCTTCAAGGCGTGGTGGCCACATGAAAAACTCTCAGTACACGGCTACGGTTGGGATGTGCTTCTGCGGTACCGCGAGATTGTTCGTATTCGCGTTCAGCTCAAAGCGCGGCTGCTGCAAAACCGTCCCAATGTCTTTGTGGGCGTGGATGCACCTGATTTCAATCTCGACTTGGAAGCCGATCTCAAAGCCCAAGGCGTTAAGACCGTGCACTTTGTGTGCCCGTCCGTCTGGGCCTGGCGGGCAGAGCGGCTAGAGAAAGTTCGCCGTAGTGTCGATCATGTGCTGTGCATATTTCCGTTCGAGCCCGCGTTGTTGGCACGCCATGGCATAGCGGCTACCTACGTGGGGCACCCCTTGGCCAATGTGATCCCCATGGTGCCAGACCGCGCGCAAGCCCGTATCCAACTGGGCCTGAGCGCGCAAGACCGCATGGTAGCCATCTTGCCAGGCAGCCGAAAATCGGAGGTCAAGCACTTGGCTTTGCGCTTTTTCGAGGCTGCTAACCTTATTCAACGTGTGCAGCCAGCGATTAAATTTATAGTGCCTGCGGTGCCTTCACTGAAAGCGGAGTTGCAAGCCATTGCCCAGTCGTGCGGCATGGCGCAGCACATTCAAATTGTGGAAGGCCAGTCGCACTCGGTGCTTGCAGCCTGCGATGTCACACTCATTGCCAGCGGCACCGCCACATTAGAGGCGGCGCTGTTTAAGCGCCCCATGGTGATTGCCTACCGTATGGGCTGGCTGTCGTGGCAACTGATGCGCCGCAAGCGGTTGCAACCTTGGGTGGGCTTGCCCAATATTTTGTGTGGGGACTTTGTGGTGCCCGAATTGCTGCAAGACGCTGCAACCGCCAAAGGCTTGGCCGATGGGGTTTTGCAGTGGCTTGAGGCCGCTGACTCCGCACCTGAGAAAATTGCCGCCTTGCAAACCCGATTTACCGCACTGCATGCCGAGCTGCAGCGCGACACCCCCCGCCTAGCTGCCCATGCCATCGCTCAAGTCCTCCAAAGCTAAATCACCAACGAAAGTCGCGGTCGAGCAACAAGTCAGCTTCGTTTGGGAAGTGCCAGGCTTGGTTGCCGGGGTAGACGAGGCCGGGCGTGGCCCCTTGGCAGGCCCAGTGGTGGCTGCTGCGGTGATTTTGGACGACTTGAAGCCCATCAAAGGCTTGGCAGACTCTAAAGTGCTCACCGCTGCCCGACGCGAAAAGCTCTATGACGAAATCCGCGCCAAGGCCTTGTGCTGCTCCATCGCCCAAGCCAGCGTGCAAGAGATTGAAGAGCTGAACATTTTGCAAGCCACTATGCTAGCCATGCGCCGCGCGGTGGACGGCCTGCGCCTGAAGCCAGTGAAAGTGCTGGTGGACGGCAACCGCATACCGGTGCTGGACGTATTGGCTGAGGCCATCGTCAAGGGCGACGCCAAGGTGCCCGCTATCTCAGCCGCGTCTATATTGGCCAAGGTCACCCGCGACCGCTGGTGCGCTGAGTACGACTTGCAGTACCCCCAATACGGTTTTGCCAAGCACAAGGGCTATGGCACCGCCGAGCACATGGACGCTTTGCTCGCCCACGGCGCCTGCCCCGAGCACCGCAAAACCTTTCGCCCTGTAGCGGAGGTACTGGCCGGCAAAGTGCTGATTGACCATGCACGGGAAGACGAGGCGCACCCATGACCACGCCGACCGTGCAGCACATCACCTCGCGTGACAACGCCTTCCTGAAAGACCTGCGCCGTCTGGCCCAAGACAACACCGCCTACCGTAAGCAGGGGCGCGTGTGGGCCGAAGGCGATCATTTGTACCGGGCGGCGCTGGCACGCGGGTTTCAACCCGCCATTGGCGTATTTTCAGAGTCATTTTGGCAAAACCCCAAATCCAGGCAAGACCCCAAGTCCAGCCCTCAGGTCCAGGCGGAATGGTCACAAGCTGCTATAAAAAATGTAGTTATTCCAGATGCTGCGTTCAAAGACATCAGCGGATTGGAGTCACCCCCGAGCATGGGCTTTGTGTTTGATTTGCCGCAGCCGAGTGCTCTTCAAGGCTATGCGGCAACCGTCATTTTGGACCGCGTGCAAGACGCGGGCAACGTGGGTTCTATTCTGCGCAGTGCTTCGGCCTTTGGCTTTAAGCAAATCCTTGCGCTCAAAGGCACCGCTGCGCTGTGGAGCCCTAAGGTGTTGCGCGCAGGCATGGGTGCCCACTGGGGTTTGAGCTTGATCGAGGGCTTGGAGCCAGAGGCTTTAGACGGATTGGAGCTGCCCATCGTCGTGACCAGTTCGCACCAAGGTGAGCTCATTCAAAACCTGAAAGTGCCCCAGCCCTGCGCCTGGGCGCTGGGTCATGAAGGGCAGGGCGTGAGCGAGGAGTTGGCCCGCCGTGCCAGCCACTTTGCGCGCATTGGTCAGCCAGGGGGGGAAGAGTCACTCAATGTGGCTGCTGCCGCGGCGATTTGTTTACATGCAAGTGGGTTGTCAGCACAGCAGTGAAGTGCCTTTGGGCTTGGGGCCGACGACCGATTTTTGGTAACCGCATGAGGGCGTTGGCCCCAAGCCCTAAGCTACGGGGCGCTCCAAATAGGTTGCAAGAGACAAAAATGCAGAAACAAAAAAGCCGTTCAGTTGAACGGCTTTTCTGCTTTGCTGGTAGCGCACCCGTTACAAACGGCGCAATCTGACAGGTCAGATTGCGTGCGATGTGCCTAAGTGATTAGGCTGCGATTAAGCGGCGAGGGCCAAGGTTTTCACCTTGGTGGCCAGGCGGCTCTTGTCGCGTGCTGCTTTGTTTTTGTGGAAGATGCCTTTGTCGGCCACGGTGTCTACCACGGCTTGCATTTTGGCAAACAGCTCGGCGGCTTTGGTCTTGTCGCCCGCTACCACTGCTTTTTCCACATTCTTCACCGCAGTGCGGTATTTGGAACGTAGCGAGGTGTTCGCTGCGTTGATTTTGACGTCCTGACGAACGCGTTTACGGCCCGACGCTAGGCGCGGGTTCTTTTTCTTGGGTTTTCCAGATGCCATGTTAAATAGTTCCTTGTGTCTGAGGATGTTGCCAGCAAAGCCTACTATTGTAACAGCTACACTTGGGCCGTGAGCCTCCTTAAA
>JBIIYT010000202.1:0-4910 GCA_044346675.1 Rhodoferax sp.
CGACAAGAAGCTCGCCGGTGCCGCCAAAAACAGCCACATCAAAAAATGCATGGCTGAGGCGGCTCCTGCCGCAGCACCCGCAGCCGCGCCCGCCGCTACCCCTGCTGCGGCAACCGCACCTAAAAAGTAAGTTTGTCGCATCGGCTGGTGCTCGCTGCAGCGCTGCGCCACTTCGCTAGCCCCACCGCTGTGCGGTGCGGGCTATTTTGTTTTTTGCAGCACTTGCGCGAGCACCGGGGCGCTGGCCACAACTGCGGTACGAAACGTGGTGCGCAGCTCTGTAAGTTGCGCAGGGCTTGGGGGCGCAGTGTCAGCGGTTTTGAGCGCAGCCTCGGCGCGTTTGGCCACCGCCTCCATATAGCTGGCGCCCACGGTGGCGCTCAGGCCTTTGAGGGTGTGCAACAGGCGCGTAGCGCCCGCTAGGTCAGACGCATCCAGTGCGGCATCGAGCAAATCTGCCTGCCCCCCCAGCTCTGCAAGGTAGGCCTCAAGAATAGATGCGTAGAGCTCCGCATCGCCACCCATGCGCATGACAGCACCATCCACATCTACCGCACTCACATCGGGAAGCAAATCATCATGGTTTTGCACTGCAGGCACCTCTCGTTTTAGTTGCTCAAGCTCAAGCACTGGGCGCGCTGTACCGTGGGCACGCTTGGTGTAGTTGAGTAAAACCTCTATCAGGTGAGGCAAGTCGAAGGGCTTGCCTACGTGATCATTCATGCCTGCAGCCAAACATGCCGCGCGATCTGTGGCCATGGCGTTGGCGGTCATGGCAATAATGGGTAGCTCATGCAAGCCCAATGTTTGGCGAATAGTTTGCGTGGCGGCGTAGCCATCCATCACCGGCATTTGCACATCCATGAGCACCGCATCAAATGCTGGAGTAGCCTGCGCCACAGCGTCCACACCATGCTGCCCGTTGTCGGCCAATTGCACCGTTGCACCCTCGGCACTCAGCAGTTCGCGGGCCACTTGTTGGTTGATCAAGTTGTCCTCCACCACCAAGATGCGCAGACCATGCAAGCGCTGCGCCTGCTGCGCGCGGTCGCGTGGGCGAGCGCGCAAATTGCTGTGTCCTGCGCGGGCATCGGCCACTGCGTCAAACAACATGGACGCTGTAATTGGTTTTACCAAGAACGCGTGCAACAGGGCCTGCTCTTTGGCGCTGCGCTGGGCCAAAATGTCGCGCCCATGTGCGCTGACCATGATGGTGATAGGCGTGGCCATGCCGGGTGCTTGGTGCTGCATTTGTGCAATGGCCTCCCAACCATCCATGACAGGCATTTTCCAGTCCATGAAGATGGCATCAAAAGGCGCAAGCTGGGCTTGTGCGCGGGCCTCAACCAAAGCCAAGGCTTGCGCGCCATCGTTCGCCAAGTCCACGGCCCACCCCAGTGAATGCGCCATAGACTGCATCAGCTCGCGCGCAACAGAGTTGTCGTCAGCCACCAATACGTGTAGGTTCTTTAGCGCATCTTGGCTTTCTTTTTGTGCGAGAGCAGCCGCCTGCGCGGCACGCGCCAAGGTGATGGTGAAAAAGAAAGTAGTTCCCTGCCCTAGAGTGCTTTCTAGGCCAAGCTCTCCCCCCACCATGCCAACCAGTCGCTTGCAAATAGACAGGCCTAGACCAGTGCCACCAAAGCGGCGGGTGGTAGACGCTTCGGCTTGTGAAAAGCCATCAAAAATTTTGGCTTGGTTTTCCGGTGCAATACCAATGCCACTATCGCGCACTGCAATACGCAAAGTAGTGTCTTGGCTTGTGTCTTGCACCACTTGCACTTGCACCACAACTTCCCCCGTTGCAGTGAATTTGATTGCATTGCCCCCCAGATTAATCAGCACCTGCTGCAAGCGCAAAGCGTCGCCGACCAAGACTGCAGGCACTGCTGAATCAATATCAAATAGCACTTCCACCGGCTTGTCACCCACATTGGCTGACAAAATAACTGACAGTTCGCGCAACAGCTGCTCCACCACAAAGGGCTGGGGGTCTAGCTCCATTTTTCCTGCATCAATTTTGGAGAAGTCCAATATGTCATTGAGCAACCCCAAAAGCGACTTCGCAGCTCCTTCCGTTTTGCTCACGTAGTCGTACTGCCGGGGGGTAAGCTCGGTATTGTTCAAGAGCTTGAGCATGCCCAATATGGCGTTCATAGGCGTGCGAATTTCATGGCTCATGTTGGCCAAAAATTGGCTCTTGGACTGCGATGCGGCCTGCGCTGCTTCGCAGGCTTGCACTAGCTGGGTGATGTCTATACGAAAGCCCACCGTGTGACCATCGGGCATGCGCCGCTCAAGAATACGCAAGCTGCGTCCGTCGTCCAAGCGCTGCACCAAATTAGCGCTGCCAGAGCGGTGCGCTGCCATGCGCTCCACAACCCATTCATCTACACGCTCCCAAGCCGCGGGGTATTGCCCCCGCTCGGCACCTGTGCGGATAATGTGCTCAAAACTAGCCCCCGGCACGATAACGGCGGCGCACGCTGAATACATCTGGCGGTACTTTTCATTGCACAGCACCAATCTGTCATCGGGGTCATAAATTACAAAGGCTTCATCAATAGCGTCAATGGCGGCTCGCAGCAACTGGCTGTTGCGCTGTGCTTCGGCTTGCGCTTGCTTGTGGGCGCTAATGTCACTGCAAATTTCCATGAAGCCCGTGACCCGGCCTTGGTCATCGTGCTGTGGTTGTATTTCGGTATCTACCCACAAAAGGCTTGCGTCTTGCCGACGGTACAACACCTCCACGCGACAAGCTTCGCCATTGGCAATGGCATTTCGTATGGTTTGCAGTGCAGCGGAATCAGATTGATCGCTACTGAGCAGCTCTGCTGTGGTCTTGCCCATGGCTTGGGCAGCGCTATAGCCGCTTACCCGGGGAAATCCTTCGTTGACCCAAGTAATGCGCCCTGCACGGTCTGCGATGGATACCGCGTTCGACGTGTGCTGCACCACTTGGGCCAAACGCCGCACATCCACCCACATCTCTTGGGCCCGCTCCTCCGCCCGAAGTCTTTTTTGGGCTTGTTGATACAACACGTAGGCCAGCCACACACTCACCAAGGCACCTGCAGCAAACAGTAACCACGGCGTCCACAAGTTGAGCGCGGCGTCGCTGTAGGCGGTGCTGCTCAGTCGCAAGGTCATGTCGCGCCCCGGCAAGGCCAGGGGCTGCACGCTAGAAAAGCGCCGCCCATGCGTGGCATCTTGTTCGGGGGAGAGCTGTGCCAAATGCTGATCTGCATCAAAAATCAGCGCCTTGGTAGAGGTGTCATTCACACCATCAAAAAGCTCAAAGTCCACACCACCAAAAGCCTCTTGCGTTACACCAGCCAACAAGTCGTCAATAACGATGGGGGCATAAGCCAAACCCACGAGTGCTGCACGGCGCTCTTGCGGGGTTTGCGGTGTAGTGCCTTTGGCATAAATGGGCAAATACAACAGTACGCCAGGTGTTTTGCGGCTGTCCTGCACCAACTGAATAGCTGCCGTGAGGGTGGGCAGGCCTGTATCCACGGCGCGTTCTAACGCAGTACGACGCGTGGGCTCGGAGCCCAAATCCAGCCCTTGGGCTGCTTGGTTGGTCTGAAGTGGCTCTATGAACTTGATGATGTAGAGCTCGTCATGGCCGGAGTCTGCCAACTGACTTACCGCAAAGTGGGGCGCATCATCAAGCCGCTCAGCGGCAATAAAGGCACTAAGGTCTTTACGCTGCACGCGCTGTACAAAACCAAAACCGCGCACCCCTGGAAACTCTTTGGCCAAGTCGCGCGGCTGCACAAACGCGCGCAGCTCCAAGCGCTCTACACTTTTGCTAGCGGCATAAAGCCCTTGAATACCGGTAAGGCCGTACACGGGCTGGCGAAATCGGGCGCGCACTTCCTCGGCTACACGCTGTGCATTACGCTCAAAACTGCGCAGGGCTTGGCGCTCAATGTCGCGGTGCAGCCAAGCCGCTGCAAGGGCAGAAGCGCACAAGCCTAAGCCTAAGACGAGTGCAGGCAGCGCTTGTTCAGAGCGCAAAAACTTTTTGATTAAAAACATGTTGCCCCATCGTACGCTTTCAGCCACGCCACTTCCCCCGAGAAAACACCTAGCCCCCAGAAAAACAGCGCTAGGTCACGCTTAAAAACTGGCCATCACACCCATAAAAAGCGCAAACCCCACCCAGTGGTTTACCCGAAATGCCCTGAAACAGCCTTCACGGGTGCGGGTACGAATGAGCGTGTAGTGCCACGCCACTTGCGCTGCAGCGAGCGCTACCCCAAGCCACCATGCGAGGGGCGTGGCCACCGGCAGCACGGCCCAAGACCACAGGGCAAGATACGTGCAATAGAACAACATCACCGCCGCCACATCCCACTGCCCTAGGGTGAGGGCCGAGGTTTTGATGCCAATGCGCAGATCATCATCGCGGTCCACCATAGCGTATTCGGTGTCGTAGGCCAACACCCAGAACAGGTTGCCTAACAGCAGCACCCAAGCTTGCGGGGGCACTGCCGACCCAACTGCTGCGAAGGCCATGGGTATGCCAAAGCTAAACGCAAGGCCCAGCACCGCTTGCGGCATAGCCACAAAACGCTTGGCGTAGGGGTAGCCCAGGGCCACCGCTAAAGCGGCAAACGACCACATCACCGCAGCCATGGTGGTGGTGAGCACCAGCGCAAAGGCCAGCAGTGCCAGCACCGCGCCCACGGCTAAGGCCTCACGCGGCGAGACAGCCCCCCGCGTGACCGGGCGCTGCGCGGTGCGCTTCACATGGCGGTCAAACTCGCGGTCCGCCACATCGTTAATACAGCACCCCGCGCTGCGCATGAGGATGGTGCCCAGCGTAAATACCACTAGCAGATGCCAGCCCGGGAAGCCCCCCGCGGCAATCCACAGCGCACTCAGCGTGGGCCACAGCA